>JAUQQB010000246.1 GCA_030550075.1 Chloroflexota bacterium
CTGCTGGGCGATAGCCCGCAGGGCCTGGGCCGCCGGGCTGTCCGGGTAGGCGATTACCACCGGCCGCCCGGCCTCCCCTCCTTCCACCACCCGCGGGTCCAGCGGCACGCTCCCCAAAAAGGGCACCTCCATCCGCTCCGCCAATCGTCGCCCTCCATCCTTCCCAAAGATCTCTGTCACCTGCCCACAATGGGGGCACACAAACCCGCTCATGTTCTCCACCACCCCTAACACCGGCACCTCCAGCCGCTCGAACATCCGCACCGCCCGCCCTACATCGCTCACCGAAACCCCTTGCGGTGTGGTCACCACCACCGCCCCTGTCACCGGCACCAGTTGGGCCAGCGAGATGGCCACGTCCCCTGTCCCCGGCGGCAGATCCACCACCAGATAATCCAGAAGCCCCCAGTCCACATCGGTCAGGAACTGCCGTACCGCGCTGTGCAACATCGGCCCCCGCCAGATCACCGGCTGGTCCGGCGGCAGCAGAAATCCCAGGGACATCACCCGCACCCCATAAGCGACCGCCGGGATGATCTTGTTATCCCGCGGGGCCGGGATTCGGCTCACCCCCAGCATCTCCGGGATGTTCGGCCCATACACATCGGCGTCCATCAGCCCCACCACCGCCCCCATCCCCGCCAGGGCCACGGCCAGATTGGCCGCCACTGTGCTCTTGCCCACCCCACCCTTCCCGCTGCCCACGGCCAGGATGTTCTTGATCGTCAGCCCCTCCATAGTCTGCAGGCGGGCATGGGCGGGCACCTGGGCCGTCAGCCGCAGATCCACCGTTCGCACCCCGGGCAAAGCCTGCAGCGCCGCCCGGATGTCGGCCTCGATCCGCTCGGTGAGGGGGCAGGCCGGGGTGGTCAGGACCACCGTCAGGGCCACCCGATCCCCCTCCACCGTCACCTCCCGCACCATCCCTAAGGACACAATATCCCGCCCCAGCTCCGGATCCTTTACTCGCCGCAACACATTCAGAACCTGCTCCGACGTCACCATAGAAGCCTCCTGTTCAGATCAAAGACAATGCGCCGGAACCCCACAACCCCCATGACGTCCGGATCGCAGGCGAGATCAGACGCCCACTCAATCGTCCGGATCCATGGATTTGCACGCCGGAGCCGGGGCCACCTCCTCCAGCAGGATCGCGTGTTCCATCCATGTTGTTGGAACCCCTGAGGGATCGCACCTGCCCCGCCTCACGCGGACGTGTGGGCAGCCGCCTTCTCGCCTTTCTTGGCCTTCTCCGCTTCCTTCTCTGCCAGCTCCCGGGCCCAGTCCGAGGGATGGATCTGGGCATGATAGGTATCCGGCTTCAGCAGGCGTGGCAGATCGAAGAGAAGCGACTCATAACGCTCGTAAGACGAAAGCTCGTAATTGTGGTCCATCTTGATGGCATCGAAGGGGCAGAACTCAGCACAGAAGCCGCATGACATGCAGATCGTGGCATCAATGTAAAAAGCCTCGGGCTCCGGCTTCGGACGCCCCGTGCTGGGGTCCGTTCCCCGGACGATCCAGATACACTGGGGTGGGCAGACCTTGGCACAGATCCCGCAGGAGGTGCACTTGATCTTGTTCTCCTGCGTGTCGTAAACCAGGAAAGGAATATAGCGGAAGTTCTCCGGCAGGGGCAGCTTCTCCTTCGGATACTGCACGGTGAACACACCCCGGGCCCGTGGTCCCTGACGTGCGGGCAGGTGGCGTGGCTGGTATCGCCCGCCTTCGAACAGATAGCGCACATCTTCGATGTAGGAATAGATGAAGTGCTTGAGCGTCACGCCGAGACCTTTGAGAATGCCCAGACCATAGATCATTGTGCTTGGCCTCCCACTGAGATCTCGCAGGTGGGACAACTGCGAGCAGTTGTCCCATCGTAAATTCCCAGGGAACCCCCAAATTCTTGGGCCTGGAAGGGCCCCCAGAGGGACCTTCCCTCCTGAGCAATCAGCGGTCTACCTCGCCCAGCACGATGTCGATGCTGCCCAGGATGATCACCACATCGGCCACCTTGTGACCCTTGCACATCTCGTTGAGAGCGGTGAGATTGATAAAGGACGGCGCCCGGATGTGGTAACGGTAGGGGTTCGGGCTGCCATCGCTGACGATGTAAAAGCCCAGCTCGCCCTTGGGGTTTTCCACGCGACCATAGGCCTGGCCGGCGGGAACCCGGATCATATACTGTTTCTTGCCCGCCTGAATCTCACCCTTCGGGATCTGATCCAGCGCCTGCCGCAGGATCCGCAGGGATTGCCACATCTCGTCGATACGGATGAGATAGCGATCGTAGACATCTCCGTTATAGCGAACGGCCACATCGAAGTCGAAGCGGTCGTAAATGCTGTAGGGCTCCGCCCGCCGGACATCGTAGGGGATCCCGGAGGCGCGCAGCACCGGGCCCGCCGTGCTGTAGGCCACCGCCAGGTCTGGCGGCAGCACCCCGACCCCCTGGCAGCGAGCCTTGATCAGCTCATTATGGGTCAGGTAACGATCCAGCTCCTCAATCGCCCGTGGGAGCCGGTTGTAAACCAGCTCCTTCGCCCGCGCGATCCAGTCATCGGAGACGTCATGAGCCACGCCGCCAAAGCGCATGTAATTGCACATCATCCGGGAGCCGGCCGCTTCCTCGAAGAGATCCAGAATCAGCTCCCGTTCCTCGATGGCATACAGGGCGGGAGTGAAGAAGGCCCCCAGATCGTTCAGCAGGAACCCGATGGCCCACAGGTGGTTCACAATACGGGTGAACTCCGCCATAATCACCCGGAGATACTCCGCCCGTTCAGGAGGCCTGATCCCTAACAGCTTCTCCACGGCGATGGCATAACCCAGGTTGTTGCTCATCGAACAGATGTAATCCAGCCGGTCTGTATAGGGCATGTTCTGCAGATACATATTCCGCTCGCCGATCTTTTCATGATTGCGGTGGAGGTAGCCCATGACCGGCTCCAGGCGCACAATGGTCTCCCCATCCAGGGTCACCACCATCCGGAACACCCCGTGGGTGCTTGGGTGCTGGGGGCCCATATTCACCACCAGCCGTTCCGTGCGCAGGCTCTTCGGCTCCACCAGCTCCCCGGTCTCTGCCCGCGCGAACTGCCCCATGCCGATGTAGAGCCATTCGTCCGAGGTGTCCTCAACCTGATCCGGATCCCAGTCCAGGGGATACTGCACGTTGTCATGCCAGAAGACCCGATCCTCCGCCCGGATGTGATGTCCTGAGGGCCAGCGGCTGCTGAAGGGCTTGTGCTCCTCCTCGTAGTAAGGCTCCTTCCAGTCTTTGCGCAGAGGATGCCCATGAAAGCCCTCCCAGAGCAGGATCCGCTTGAGGTTCGGATGGCCAGCGAAGCGGATCCCCATGAGATCCCACGCCTCCCGCTCCTGAAAGTCCGCCCCCGGCCACACTGAGACCAGCGAGGGAACCGTGGCCACATCCCGGGGCGTGCGCGCTTTGAAGACCAGCGGGCCGCCACCCTCCAGGCGATAAGCATGGTAGACGACCTCGAAATAGCCTTCCTGGATGTAATCAACGGCTGTCAGGCTGGACAGATACCGGTAGCCCAGCTCATCCCGAATGAAGCGGGCCGCTTCCAGCAGGACATCATTAGCGATCACGACTCCTTCATATTCGGCGGGCTGGACAGCGTCGCCGAATTTCTCCTTCAGAACGGCGAGATCCCCTTTCAGCTCCGCCCGTGGAACGGCTTTGGCCTTGGTTGGTGCGGTCATCCTTTCCTCCATGGATTGAGAGCGTCCGGCGATGGGAAGCGAAAGTTTTTAAGGGCTGGGTTGGGGGCTTCAGCCCCAAAGCTTTCGGCTCCTGGTTTGAATCTGCCGATTACCGGTTCAGTCCGCTCGATCCCCCTCCCTGCGGCCCCTGGGGTCGCAGAGAGAGGGAGAAGCCGGGCCCCCGCTTGGGGTCATCCTTAGGATTTAGGATGAGGATTCGGACGATGACCCCTGACGAGCGCGCAACTCCGCCAGGCGGGCCCGGATCTCAGGCAGGCGACGCGGGTCAATGAGGTCAGGCCCCAGAATCGGGACCGGGATGGCCTCGGATTCGCCCCGCTGATACCAGGGAACCGCCCGAACGGACTGGCGCTCGATCTTCTCATAGAGCTTCAGCAGGCCCTGAAGCAACGCCTCGGGCCGGGGCGGACAGCCCGGCACATATACGTCCACCGGGATGAACTTGTCGATGCCGGAAACCACATTGTAGCCTTCTTTAAATGGGCCGCCTCCGGTGGCGCATGCGCCCATGGAGATCACGTATTTCGGCTCCGGCATCTGATTGTAGAGGCGGACGATCTGGGGAACCATCTTCTTGGTGACCGTCCCGGAGACGATCATGAGGTCAGCCTGACGGGGGCTGGGCCGCATCAGCTCGGAGCCAAACCGGGCGATATCGAAACGACTGGCTGCCGCGCAGATCATCTCAATCGCACAACAGGCCAGTCCGAACATCATCGGCCAAACCGATCGCTTGCGCCCCCAGTTGTAAATATAGCTCACGAACCGATCGATCGTGGTGACAAAGACATTATTGCTGAGCTCGGAGGGCACCGGCATTGTGTTCAGATCGCGCAGTTCATCCATGGGCGAGCACCTCCTCCAACCACTCCCGTTGGATTTCCTCCAGCCGCAGGGGATCTTTCAGACGCGGATCATCCTCAAAATCCGGCAGGGCTACCACCCACCGATGGAGCGTCTCCCTATCTACGGATAAGGGATCCACCCCCGGATGGGCGGCCCGCAGGGCCAGTGCAATCGGATAGGCATCATCCCAGTAAAGCGGCATCACGTGAATCTTAGCACAATTTTGAGAAATACACGAAATTTGCCGAACGGTTCATCTTTGGACAAACGGGCTGTCTGATTTCTCGTTCAGGCTCTTCCCTCGCGCAAGGCAAGCCCCTCCCCCCTTCCCCCCACCCCCCCGCCCCACGGGCCCCGGGGGGGG
>JAUQQB010000247.1 GCA_030550075.1 Chloroflexota bacterium
GTTAAAGCGGTACGTGAGCTGGGTTCAGACCGTCGTGAGACAGGTCGGTCTCTATCCGCTGTGGGCGTTGGGGGCTTGAGGGGTGCTGCCCCTAGTACGAGAGGACCGGGGTGGACGGACCTCTGGTATGCCGGTTGTCGCGCCAGCGGCATCGCCGGGTAGCCAATGTCCGGACGGGATAACCGCTGAAAGCATCTAAGCGGGAAGCCCACCCCAAGATCAGGCCCCCCACCGGCTTTGACCGGGTAAGGCCGCCGGGAGACCACCGGTTGGATAGGCCGCAGGTGGAAGCCTGGTAACGGGTGAAGCTGAGCGGTACTAACGGCCGAGGGCTTACACGTGACGCGGAGAACTCGTCGCCCGAGCCCACGCTCTGTTCGGTTGGAAGACATCATGGGGGTGGATCGTCACAGCGATCCACCCCCATTTTTTATATTTTGGGAAAGGCCCACTAAGATTGCAGCAAACGCTCCAGTTCCTGACGCAGCCGGTTGATCTCGGATTCCCAATGCGCTTCGCCGATCTCTTCTTGTTGGTGCTTGCGAAAAGCCAGCTCAATCGCTGCCTGATACAGACGTCCCAGCCGTTGCCATTCCCGCAGATTCCCTCGAAGCAACGCTCCCCAGCGTCGCACTCCACGTCGCCAGAGCGAGCGGCAGTCCCGATATACAGGATCTGGCAGAATCCCTCTCTCGACCTCTTCCCGGAGATAACGGGTGATCCATCTGCGCTCCCGATAAAGCCCCCAGAGGGCCAGCGCCAGGACCATCAGCGCCCCCGTCCAGTTGGCCCCGACAACGCTCAGAAACCCAAGCAGGGAGAGCTCCTCGCCGATCTCCAGATGTCCCAGCACGGAAAGCATCCCATTATGGAAGGCATGGAGCGCTACTCCGGTTCCCCAGCCGGTAAGAGGGGCGATCAGCCTCGGAATCCAGTGGCGAGAGAGCCGCGCCGCTGCGATGCCCAGGCCGGTGAAACCGGCGAAAACGGCATGGCTTAAGCCGAATAGGCCAATTCGGAGAAATGCTACAACTGGAAATATCTCCGCCCCGCCCTCTTCCCCCGCGGCGATGAGGTAGAAGAAATTCTCCGTAGCCTCGAATCCGAAGCCCACTAAGGAGCCGTAGAGAAATCCATCGTAGAGGCTGTCGATTTCCCTCCGCTGGAACCCGAAGAGGAGCAAGAGAAAAAGCCCTTTAGCGGTCTCTTCCGCGAGGGGTGCCACCAGGCTCCCGGAGATGAGATCCCGTAAGAGTCCCTCCTCCAGCGGAGGCTCCAGGGCGACCTCGGCGAGGAGGGCGAGGACAATGGCGGGCAACATTCCCCAGAAGAAGGCAATAAGAACCAGCCGTCTGGGCTCCTTTTCGTAGCGATCCAGCCACCAGATGAACAGCGAATAGAGCAACACGGGGAAATACGCCAAAAGGAACGCTACTCCCGCCATCGCTCCTATCCCCTCCTCCCTTTCCGCATCCCTACCCAAAAGACTACATCGAGAACATCCAGCGGCACCAGTGTCGCTCCAGGGTATCTACTAGAAGATAAAGAGCGAGGCCCAGTGCGCTCATCAGGACGATTCCGGCATACATCGCCGGGTAGTTGAAGAAGGTGCTGGCCTGGATGTAGATGTAATAGCCCAGGCCGTAGCGTGTGGCAAGCAGCTCGCTCAGATACAGCACGGCGACCGCCGTGCCGATGCTCTGACGCACCGCGGTCAGGATAGCTGGCAAAGAGGCGGGGACATAAACGAACCGGAAGAGCGCCCGCCGTCCAGCCCCCAGGCTTCGCACGGATAGCAACAATTCCGGCCGCAGGCTTGCTGCCGCATCCCGCACCAGCACCAGGATCTGAAAGAACAGAATCAGGAAGATTAACAGGATTTTGGCCAGATCCCCTACGCCGAAAAACAGAATCAGGATGGGCACCAGCACCACCTTGGGAATCGGGTAGAGAATATAGAGGAGCGGAGAAATCAACCGGTGCAGCCTCGGGCTGAGGCCCAGGGCCAGCCCCAGTGGGGCTGCTGTGGAGATGGAAAGGGCGATGCTGATCACTACCCGTCCGGCGCTGGCCAGAAGGTGTAGCGCCAGATCTCCTTGTAGCTCTCGCGCCAGAGTCGCTCCAACCGCGATGGGCGTGGGGAGGATGGGACGTTGGACGAGCTCTGCTAGCAGATGCCAGAGGGCCAGCAATATCCCTGTGGCAAACAGCACCTCACTGCGCCGCGACATGGTTCTTCTTCCTTAAGGGATGAAGCGTCTGGTTTTCCCTGCGGGTTTCCAGAGATGGGGAAAGGCCACCAGCGATGGCTTTCCTCATCCTCACAGGATCTTTTTCCACTCCCCTTCACGACCCGTAAAGCGTTGAAGGGGAGGAGAAAAGGAGGCTCTCATGTCTTTCGAGAAAGAAATGAGGAGCTCGCATTTGGGGTAGTGCTGACATTGTAAGCGAAGCCGGGCATTGAGGGGCTGGGGACACACCGAAGGTGCATCCCCAGCCCCTCAACTTCCCTGCCCTTCCCCACGGCCCTTCAGGCCGGGGAGGGGCAAAAGAGCTGATCATTCACGATGTGAACACTACCCGCATTCGGAAGCAGATAATATTCTAATACCAAATCTTCTCCCTCCCCACGGGTCCTTGAGCCATAGGGAGAGGGGAGGAAAGAGGGACCCCACGCATGATTCTATAAAAGCATTCGTGAGGTCTCTCTTTAGGGGACTGGGCCGGGTGTCTTTGGCCCCGAGCTCAGCACTCCAATCCCTCAGCTGGATGCCGGAGGGAAGAGGGGTATAGGGGGTTAATAAGAGACGTGTAAGATAGAGTGGATGCGCTTGGCAAAGGCCGTAGGCGCGAGTCATAATTAATTAAACCGTATGAATATTCCTTGTAGAAAGCTGGAGATTTGAGTTTGTCTCTCTACGCCGCAACATCGCGTGGGTAGGATCATGTTCGGAATCGCTTATAAAGACCAGTGAGGTTGCCACCAAGCAGGTTGCGGAAGTTCCATAAGGGGCCAGGGCGCTGAGGAAAACCTAATCCCAGAGGTGCCGATGTTCGCCCGGGTCCAGCCTGTGCTGGTTTTATGCGGTCTTCTTCTCTTTCTCGGTTGTCAGGGAGAACCGGTGGTCCCTGTCCGCCTCTCGGAGAATCTGGCCGCTCCACAAGAGCTCCGCATCCCCCTCGAAGAGGACGGGCCATGGGTGTTCGGATTCGACCGGCGTCTGGAGCCGAAGGAGGACATCCGGATCAACGCTTCACTGCTTCGCTATCTGGAAGTCCGGACTGGTCTGCGCTTCCGCCTGCATGTCGCCCCGCGCGGTGCGAACGTGGCTGATGAGATCTGTGATGGGAAAGTGCACTTCGGGATCGTCGGCACGGTGACCTATCTCCAGGCCTATCATCGTTGCGGGGCGCGGATCATCGTGCGGGGTCGCAACCAGGAAGGCCAGGACACTTATCGGGCGGCGATCGTGGTCCCGATCAACAGCCCCCTGCGCGATTTCAAGGCACTTCGGGGACGATCGTTCGCTTTTGGTGCTCCGAATTCCACCCAGGGTCATCTGATCCCTCGGTTGATGCTCCAACAAGGGGGGATTTCATTGCAGGACCTCCGATCCTATGCCTTCCACGATTCCCATGCTTCCACTGCAAACGCTGTGATCAGCGGTCGTTATGACGCTGGGGGACTTCAGGATACCCTGGCCCTGACTCTCGCTCGCCGCGGGTTGATCCGGATCCTGGCCATGTCGGATCCCTATCCTTCCAGCGGCATCATCATGGCTCCGAATGTGCCTTCCCGAACGGTGGAGATCGTGCGGGAGGCGTTGCTGGCTCTGGACCCGGCCAATCGGGATGCCGGCATGCTGTATCACTGGGAGCGTTCTGAGATGCCGCGCGGGTTCGTCACGGCGCGAGACGAGGAGTATGAAGCGCTGTATCGAATCGCTCGGGAAATCGGTTTACTGGGGCCCTGAGATGTCTCATTTCTGGTTCTGGTTGGATCGATGGTTGCCCAGGCGGTTAACCACGCGCCTGATCCTGGCGCTGGTTGTTATCGTGGTGGCAGCCGGTCTCATCACCGCCGGGGCAGTCAACCTGCTGCTGTCCCGCGCGCTGCGAGCGGAGCTCGTCCGCTCCGGTCGGTCCCTGACCATTGCTTTGGGGGAGAACTTGGCTAACGCCCTGGCTGAGGGGGATCTGGTGACAGCCCAGGAGCTTCTGAACGCTATGGTTCAGGAGAACGGGGATGTGGTCTATGCGTTTGCTGTCGCCCCTTATATGCCCATAGTCCACACGTTCCCCAACGGGTTCCCCAGGGATCTGCTTCGTCTCATCCCCGCCCCTACGGAGCTGCCCGGAGATGGAGTGCTGTTGCAAACAGAGCGGGGACGAGTGCGGGATTTCGCCTACCGGCCCCTGGATGGAATCCCAGCGGAAGTGCATGTGGGGGTCAGCCAGGCGCGTATGGAAGCGCTACAAGGGCAGGTGACCCGGTTCATTGTGGGTCTCACCTTAATCGGCTGTCTGATCGCCGCTGGGATCGCATATGGGTTCGGGCGGGTGGTGGTTTACCCGTTAGTCCAGCTGACCCGCCGGGCTCAACGCTTGGGCCAAGGTTATCTGGATGAGCGAGTCGAGCTTCCTCCAGGCGGGGAGATTGGAGATCTGGCCCAGGCTTTCAATCAGATGGCCGCTGAGATCCAGCGGGCGATCCACCAGTTCCAGGAATCGGAGGCCGGCTATCGGGACCTGTTGAAGGCGGCGAGTACGGTCGGCGAGGGGATCGCCCTGATCGGGGAGGAGGGAGAAGAAGAAGGGAAGCTGGTGTTTGTGAACGAGGCCTTCGCGCGTCTGCTAGGGTTTGAGCCGGGAGATTTGATCGGATTGAACGTGGCCAGCGTCCTGCCGCCCAATGCCCTGGGAGATGCCCGTCAATTATGGGA
>JAUQQB010000248.1 GCA_030550075.1 Chloroflexota bacterium
AGGATTTTTCTCCCCCCTCCCCACAGCCCTTTGGGCCGTGGGGAGGGGGGAGAAAGGGAGATGGGGCCATTCCGTCCCACCTTTGCGTAACTCCTAATTAAACCTAACAGCGACGGGCAGGTTTCGGCCAATCCGAAGCGCCACATCAGGGGGAGAGAGGCAACGATGGAGCCTCGGGTGGCGAAGAGATCACCCGGGATTGGAAGAGCACGTCTTCAGACACGCTGAGCGGTGGCCTGGAAGGGTTACTCTCCGAAAGGCGATCCAGCTCCCAGGAGCATTGGTGCGAAACCGGCAACCCTTATTGGAGGTGCAATTGTAGAGGCATATGGCGTTGTCTTTAAGTCGTTTGACTTTTAAATCACAGTCATTATAATGAAAGACAAAGGGCCACCAGCCTCGTCCGGGCAGGTCTATGGTATCTCTAACCCCAGGAGGTGAGCATGGCTCTCAGACTTCTCAACCGCCCTGCTGTCGTGCTGATGGTGATGGCCCTGATCGCGGGACCCACTGGCCTTCCGGTGGGCGCTCAAGCCCAGACCGAAGGGGGATCCCAGCCTACCTCAGTGTCCTCCCCACTTCCTGATCGAACGATCCGACCTCAACCGCCCGCTCCCGCTCCCGGCGTGGAGACTGCTTCTGATCCCGCTTTGCGGAAACTGGCGCCGGATCTTCGTCCACTGGCCCTGCGTCCCGCGCAACGTCCGGTGCTGGTCAGCATCCTGATGACCAAAGAGACCGACCTGAACGGTCTGATGCAGCGGGTGGTTTACAGCAAGCCGCTCAACGGCATTCGCTGGGCCACCGGGGAGATCCTGGATGCCCACCTCAAGAAACTGGCCGGCATCCCTGGCGTGATCTCGGTGATTTCCACCGAATCCTATCGACCGGTGGAAGCGCCTGGGGAGGATGAACTCAAGCCGGCTCGCCCCCGGCTCACCGCCAAAGAAATCCGGGAGTTGCTCCAGCAGGGCGGCAAAGCGCTGCTGATCCAGAAGCTTCGGGAACGCCAGCCTCAGCCTGCGCCGCTCCCGAAGCCCACGCTCCCTCGAGGAGAAGGCGCTCAACCCTCCGCCGCCCGGGAGCCCGGGATCGAGCCTGCGACGGTGAAGGTCCGTGACATCCACGGCGCCGCAGCAGCCCACACCAAAGGTTATACGGGCACGGGCGTGATTGCGGCCGTTGTGGATACCGGCGTGGACTTCGGCCATCCGGACCTCCAGGGCACCCAGGCCCGCATCCCCTCCGGCCCCTACGCCGGCTGGCCCTTCGCCTACAACACCCTCTCGGGCATTTACTATGCTCTGATGGGGCTGGCCATCGGGCCGGATAACTACTGGAATGTAGTAGGATATACCTGGTTTGCCCATACACTCCCGGTGACCGGAGCCTCCTGCAACGGCATCACCTGCACGGCCAACCTGAAGATTGACTTCGGTTCCGATGCAGGTTGGCCATGGCCCCCGGTCACCAAGACCTTTGTCTTCTCAGATACCTCCAAGAGCGGCCAGTACTACTACACCGTGCATCCGGACTTCAACCACCTGAATGCTGGCTCCAATCTCGGCCTCGGCTATGCGGCGAGCGATTTCGCCCCCGCTGCCGTCATCGTAGCCGATGAGGTCACTGCCGGCGTTTACGATACTGTCTACGTGGATGTGGACTTCGATCAGAACCTCACCGATGAGAAGCCTATGCGTAAGGGGAGCGAACTGGCCGGGGCGGACCTCTACGACGCAGCGGGCAACTCTGGACAGGACGGCATCTGGGACCTCTCGGCAGGCATCCTGACCTGGATCGCCGACGGCGTCAACCCGCCGCCGGGCGTCTCGGCTCTGTACGACGGGGTGGCGGTCCCTGCTGCCGGGCGCCTGATTTCTTTTGTCGGCGATGAGGATAGCCATGGCACGAACTGCGCCGGCGACGTCGCCGCCCAGGGGGTGATCACCGACCCCGAATGGATCGGCTTTATTAACCCGCTCTTTGCGGGGGCTGGAAATGTCGGCGGAGCCGGCGGGCCCGTGCTGGCCGGGATGGCTCCTGGAGCCAGGATCGCCGCTTTCCAGAATGGGTTCTCTCTCCCCTTTGACTCCTGGACCCTGGCCGCGCTGGGTTTTGACGGGGTTCCCAACTCCGGCGACGAGGCCCAGATCGTCAGCAACTCCTGGGGCGCCAGCGCCACCATCAACGACGGCTGGGATGTGACTTCTCGCTTCGCTCACTGGCTCAACCGCAACTATGCCCCCAACACAGCCTTCCTGGTGGCCACAGGCAACGGCGGCCACGGCTACGGCACCGTCACCGAGCCGGATGGCGGTTCTATCATCGACGTGGGCGCCAGCACCTCCTACGGCTCCTTGGTGTACTTTGAGGTGGTCACCCCGACTCAGTTCACCTACGGCGATGTCCAGCCCTGGTCCAACCGCGGGCCGGGCACGCTGGGAGATGTGGCGCCGGACGTGGTGGCCGTGGGCGCCTGGGGCACCGGAGCCAACCCGCTGAACATTTACTACGGCAACGGCCAGGCCGCCTACGACATCTTCGGCGGCACCTCCATGGCCACCCCGATCGCCGCGGGCAACCTGGCCCTGGTCTACCAGGCCTTCTACCAGAAGAACGGCCGCTGGCCTACCTGGCAGGAGGCCAAGGCCATCCTGCTCAACTCGGCGCGCGACCTGAGCTACGATGTGCTCACCCAGGGCTCCGGCAACGTGGATGCCGACCGTGGCACCGACATCGCCGCCGGGACCAACTACGGCTACTATGTGGAGCCGGCTCAGTGGATTGCCGGGAACTACCGTGGCACCGAATACCCGGCCTTCCCGGCCATCATGCACCCCGGCGATACGGCGGTCAGGACCTTTACCATCCACAATACCTACACGGATACATACTCCGTGAATCTCTCCGACGCCGTCCTCCGGCGGGTGCATGAGGTCACCTTCACCCTCTCCTTCCCGTCCTTCGGCCCGCCGCCTTTCACCCGCCCGACCTGGATCACCGACATCACCGATCTCATTAATACCTACGACCCCGACCTGGTGCGGGCCCAGGTGATCTTCCCGTACAGCGTGTTTGACACAGACTACAACTACTCCTACGATGACCGCTGGCGGGTTTACTTCTACGACTGGACGGACCTGAACGGCGACGGCAACCTGTGGACCGACACCAATGGAAATGGCTGGATAGATTCCTGGGCGGAGATCGATCGGGTTCCCAATCCGCTCGTGGGCTGGATTTACGAATACAACCGCTTCACCTACGGCTATCCCAGCGGCACCTATCTGGAGGCCAGCGTGGGCCGCGATAGCCTCTCCCGCCGCCACGATGGCGTCTTCTTCGGCGTCCAGCGGCGCACGGGCAGCGATCCAGTCACCATGCAGGTCCGCATCACCTTCTACAAGAAGGCGGACTGGGGCTGGCTGAGCCTCTCGGCCTCCACGGTGAGCCTGCCAGCTGGTGGAAGCGCCACCTTCAACGCCACGATGGCTGTGCCTTCCACTGCCCGGCCCGGGGTCTATGAGGGCGCCATCGAGGTGAGCCACGGCCCGCACAAGCACGTCATCCCGGTGGTGGTCCACGTGGCCGCCAGCTCGCCGACCTTCGACTTCGGCGCGGCTTCGCTGACCGAGCCCATCGGGAACCAGCCCTACGACAACGGCCACCTCTTCGGCGGCTTTGACTGGGCCTGGCGCTACGAGTCGGGTGACTGGAAACTCTTCTACTTTGACATCCCCAGCGGCACGGCCGCACCCGGCAAGGCGATGGTCGTGGACACCCGGTGGGTCACGGTGCCGACCGATGTGGATACCTGGATCTTCGCCCGGTCCACCGATTTCTACTCCAGCTTAGATCCCACTTTCTTCGGCCCGCAGAGTGTGGAGCTGGTGGGCGGCAGCAACGACACCTATATCGGCAGCGGCCGCTTCCTGTTCAACACCGCCACCGGCGGGCCGCGGGAGGTGGTGGCGGGTGAGATCCGGGACGGCCTGGGCTTCATCGCCCTGCACAATGTGCTCTACGCCGGCACCCAGTTCGGCGAACCGCTGATCGGGGCTGCTTACGCGGTCCAGGCCGCACCTTTCCCGGTGGTGATCACGACCCCAGTGACCTTCGGCAGCTGGACCCAGTTCTTCTCCACCACCCGGACGATCCCGGAGGGCATTGGGGTTCTGGCTTTCGGCCTGAGCCAGCCCACCGTGCTCCTCAACCAGACGGCCCTCCAGGATAATCCGAATGATCCCTGCACGGCCAGCTGGGTCTACACCCAGACCATCTCCACAGGCGGGCTGCTCGAGGTCACAACGGCCAGCACAGTGCCGGGCCTGGATATTGATCTCTATGTTTACCGGGATGACGGAGACAACGTGTTCGAGTGCGGCGTGGATGCACTGATGGGCAGCTCCACCACGCCCACGGCGTTCGAGAAGGTCCGGCTCACCCTGCCTCCGGACGGCACTTACTGGATCACGGTTCATGGGTGGAACGTGCCTGGTGGCAGCGCGCCCTTTAATATCACCATCAACGCCATCCAGGGAACGGACCTGACGGTGAGCGGTGTGCCATCCGGGGCGGTCAACGCAGGGGCGCCGGTGAGCTTCCAGGTCTCATTCTCGAAAGCCGTCACCCCGCCCGCGACTTATTACGGCCTGGTGTTCGTCGGCCCCGCAGTCGCCCCAACGGCAATTCAGATCCCGGTCACGGTGCACTTCGTGCCCACCGTGTCCACGATCTACCTGCCGCTGGTGATGAAGAACGCGCCATAGAAGGCGCTTCCTCTCCACAGCAACAAGGGGGGCAGCGGAAACCGCTGCCCCCCTTGCTTTTTCAGCGCACGGAAGTCCCTTCTTACATAGATTCCACCACCTCCCGGGGCACCAGATAGCGCTCGACCGGCTCTCCGCCCGGGAGATGGGCGGCCAGGGTTTGCCAG
>JAUQQB010000249.1 GCA_030550075.1 Chloroflexota bacterium
CGGCTGCCGCCTTCGGGATGGCCCTGGCGGCCCTGCGGAGCCCGGCGTCCGACCGGATCGGCTTGCTTCGGGATCTGGAGGCCGCTGCGGCGCTGCTCAAAGCCTCCCGGCCCACGGCGGTGAACCTGTTCTGGGCTGTGAATCGGATGCTCCGCCGCGCAGCGGACGAGAGCCTGGAGGATCCGCAGGCGCTGCGGGAGGCCCTGGTGGCGGAGGCGATCCGCATCGCGGAAGAGGATGTGGAGACCAACCGGCGGATGGGCCAGTTCGGGGCGACCCTGATCCGGGATGGCGACACGATCCTGCATCATTGCAATACCGGCGCCCTGGCCACCGTGGACTACGGCACGGCGCTGGGGGTGATCCGCACCGCCCATGAGCAGGGGAAGCGCATCCATGTGCTGGTCGATGAGACGCGGCCGCGCTTGCAGGGGGCCCGCCTGACCGCATGGGAGTTGTTGCAGCTGGGCATCCCTTTCACGGTGATCGCCGACGGAGCGGCCGGCTACTATATGCGCAAAGGGAGGGTGAACATCGTGCTGGTGGGGGCCGATCGCATCGCCGCCAACGGCGACGTGGCCAACAAGGTCGGCACCTACACCCTGGCCGTCCTGGCGAAAGAGCATGGGGTTCCCTTCTACGTCGTGGCGCCGACCTCCACCATCGACCCGCACACCCCGAACGGCGATGCGATCCCCATCGAGGAGCGGGATGAGCGGGAGGTGCTGGAGATCGAGGGGATCCCCATCGCGCCCCGGGGGGCACGGGCGGCCAACCCGGCCTTCGATGTGACGCCGGCCCGCTACATCACCGGCATCGTCACCGAGAAGGGGATCCTGTATCCGCCCTTTGATCTCCATATTCGTCGGGTCCTGGGCCTGGAATAGGTTGGCGAGGAGATCTTCCAATGAGCGGTGATGCTCTCATTGGACTTGTTAGGAGAGCTCTCTTGAGGGCTGCTCGGGGCGAATCGGCATCTCACAATTCCGCGGGTTTGATCGCTCTCGATCCAGATGGGGGCGAGATTTCACAAAAACCTGATCGGATCGATTCGGCGCACTTCCTGAACTCTATCGAACTCTTGATCGGCTGTAAGGATCTCATAGATGCCATTGCGCAGCATCACCGCCAGGTGAATTAAATCTCTCGGGCTCAAGAAGGTATACTCCTCCGCCAGCTCACGCGCTCGTTGCACATCTGCGTCTTCCACAGGGAGGATATGGCCCAGCATGATGCGACGGAAGCGGTCAAACACTCTGAACCCTTTTTCTCGTTCGCCAATATGCAGGTAGCGATAAAGAATCTCCTGAAGCACCTCGGCGTCAGTTACGGCCTCCAGTTGACCACTGGCAATGGCCCGGAGCGCCCGTTGTGAAGGTTCCCTGAGGGGATGGGAAGTTCCCGCCGCATACATGGGAATATTTGTGTCGATGAAGATGGGCTTCATCATTGTTCGGGTTTCAGATGAGCTTTCTCAATTTCCTTTTCCATCTCTGACCACTCGGAGACAGGTGCTCCGATCTGGAATAACTCTTCGGCCGCACGGATGCGGGCTTGCCGATCTCCTGCAAGGGATAATTCAATGAACTCGCGCGCCAGTTGTGCCACCGAGATTCCTCGTCGCCGGGCCTCTTCGCGCAACATGCGCATAAGCTCTGGAGGTAGATGCAACTCAAGCCGTTCAGCGGATGAGCCCATGCTTATCTCCACCAGCTGGTTTTGTTCTGCCTTAGGGCTTACGCGGTTGGATCTCTGTTCAAGGTCAATCGAGGGGTCCCTCCCCTTTATTTTGGGGTGTTGGGCTGGGCCCCCAAGACACCCAGCCCAGCGCCCAAAAAAGAGAAGGTCAACTGTGCAACTTCAATTGTAGTGCCAGATCGCCGTTTTGCCTATATTAAAAGGGGATATGCCCCCCCAGTGGTCGGGGTGATTCCCACCCTTTTTCTGCCAGCTCCTGTCAAGCGTGAGCATCGTATACGCCCGCTCCAGGGATTTTACGAGATGGTTTCTGAAGAGGTAAGGGAAGATGTCGATGTGGTTGCGATGCGCATCCTGCGGCCATCAGTGGCCTTACCTTCGCTTTGAGATCCGCTGCCCGCGCTGCGGCGGCGACTGGCTGGACGTGGTTTACGATCTCCCCGCGGTTCGCCGGCGCTGGGAGCAGGTGTTGCGGGAACGACCCTTCACCATGTGGCGGTATCGGGAGCTGCTTCCGGTGCGGGAGGATCTCCATATTGTCACCATGGATGAAGGGGGGACGCCGCTGCTGCGCGCGGAGAACCTGGGGCTGATGCTGGGCCGCCCGCGCCTTTACATCAAGGACGAGCGCCAGAACCCGACGGGATCCTTCAAAGATCGTCAGGCCTCCCTGGCGATCTCTGTGGCACGGGAGGCCGAACTGCGGGAGATGGTAGTGGCTTCCACCGGGAACGTTGCCATTTCCTACGCTGCCTACTGTGCCCGGGCCGGGATCCAGCTGTGGGCCTTCCTGGTCAGCTCTGCGCCTTCGGATAAGATGCGCGAGGTGGCCCTGTACGGGGCGGAAGTCATCAAGGTGACGGGGACCTACGACCAGACCAAGCTGGTGGCGGCCCGGTTCGCGGAGCGACGGGGCCTGTTCCTGGATCGAGGGATCCGCAGCCTGGCCGCGCGGGAGAGCATGAAGACCCTGGCCTTCGAGATCGCGGAGCAGCTAAGGTGGAGAGCGCCGGACTGGTATATCCAGGCGGTGAGCGGGGGAATGGGCCCCATCGGGGTGTGGAAGGGCTTCCGGGAGCTCCAGGCGATGGGCCTGGTGGATCGCATCCCGCGCATCGGCGTCATCCAGGCAGAGGGCTGCGCGCCGATGGTGGAATCCTTCCGCGAAGGCCTGGAGCAGGCCCATGTGGTCCGAACGCCGCGCACCCGGATCGCCACCCTGGCCACCGGGGATCCAGGCCCGGCCTACCCCGTGCTACGCCGGATCGTCCTGGAGACCGGCGGGGCGATGGAGACGGTGAGCGATGAGGAGACCTACCGGGCGATGCATCTGCTGGCCAAGATGGAAGGCCTCTCCATGGAACCCGCCGCGGCGGCCGCCTTCGCCGGGGCCTTCAAGCTGATGGCCTCGGGCCGGATACGGCCCCAAGAGACGGTGGTGATCAACGCCTCGGGCCACACGTTCCCGGTGGAGAAGTTCGCTCTGGGGGAGGCCTGGGTGCATGCCCTGGAGGCACCTCAGGCTCCCTCAGAGGGATTCCTCACCGCCCTGGATCAGCTGGATCCGCGCAGCCGGCGGGTGCTCATTGTCGATGACGATCCAGACGCTGTCCGCCTGATCCGGCGCATCCTTCAGGCGCGGGGGGCCTTCTACGTGGAGGAGGCCTATCGAGGCGATGAGGCGCTGGAGCGTATCCGGAGGCAGCCGCCGGATGTGATCCTCCTGGATCTCATGATGCCCGGGATGGATGGCTTCGCGGTGCTGGAGGCCTTGAAGGCCGATGAGGCCATGCGCCGGATCCCGGTCCTGGTCATCACCGCCCGGAGCCTGGCTCCAGAGGAGCGGGCCCGCCTGCGCGAGCAGGCCTACGCCGTGCTGGAGAAGGGCGCGTTCACGGATGAGAACCTGATCGAAGATATGTTAGCGGCCCTGCATGCCTCATAGCCGATGGGACGAGCAGGTTCCTCCCTCGTTGTGTCGCGAAGCGCTGCAGAATGGAGCCCCCGCCGCTGGGGGAAGCGGGGATATCCACGCGAAGGGGAAGGACGGGGGAGGCCCACTGGATTTTCATCGGGGCCTGAAAGCTGCGGCTCCTGGGAGGGCATTCGATTAAGGAGAGGAGGCTTTCAACGCTCGGTTGCTTCTTCCCTCTTCTCAGGGCTCTCCTCCGGGATCTCATGGGGGGCGAAGGCACGGCCGTCCTGCACCCACCACACCCCCAGATGACGGGCCATCGTCCGCGCCGGCGTGGTCAGATCCTTCGCCGCCACCACGGGCCACACCTCCGCCTCCAGTGCCCGGGCGAAGATCCGCGCCCGCTCCAACGCGCGCCCCACATCCTCCGTCCCTCCCAACCATGAAATCTCCACCGCCAGGTAGAGCGGACGGTCCTCCCGTCGGTGAACGCCTCGCACCAGGAGATCCAGGGGCGCCGCCCGATCGGCCTCCTCCTCCGTGATCCGCCCGGCAGCCTCCGCCTCCTCCAGGAGACGGATCTTCTCCTCGCCGGAGAGCGGGACAGCCCGTCGGATCAGTCGGCGAAGCAGTGCGGGCGCTTCCCGCTGGTAAAGAGCTTCCAGGCGCATTGTTTTGAGGTCGCTGATATCCTTCGCGTGATCGGCCACTTGCCGGGTGAGGGCTCGAATCGCCTCCGTCAATTTGCGCACTTCTTCCTCGGTATGCCGCTGGGCCTCAATCAGACTGGTCACGACCTCTTCGAGGCGACTCACCCGTTCTTCTGTGCGCCGCTGGGCTTCGGCCAGTTCGGCGAAGCGGCGATCGGTTTCGGCCCGATGGGCAATGAACTCCTCATAGTGCCGCCGCTGGGCTTCAGTCAGGGCGGTCACTGCTTCCTCCAGCCGCCCCACGCGCTCCTCGGTGCGCCGCTGGGCTTCGGCCAGGGCGGTCACTGCCTCCTCCAGCCGTCCTACCCGCTCCTCGGTGCGGCGTTGAGCTTCGGCCAGGGCGGTCACTGCTTCCTCCAGCCGCCCCACGCGCTCCTCGGTGCGCCGCTGGGCTTCGGCCAGGGCGGTCACCGCCTCTTCCAGCCGTCCTACCCGCTCCTCGGTGCGGCGTTGAGCTTCGGCCAGTTCGGCGAAGCGGCGGTCGGTTTCGGCCCGATGGGCAATGAACTCCTCATAGTGCCGCCGCTGGGCTTCAGTCAGGGCGGTCACTGCTTCCTCCAGCCGCCCCACGCGCTCCTCGGTGCGCCGCTGGGCTTCGGCCAGGGCGG
>JAUQQB010000250.1 GCA_030550075.1 Chloroflexota bacterium
GAAATTGGTGGAATTTTTAAAATTTTTCCTTTTAAATAATCTAATTTTAAATAATTTTGATTTAAAAAAAGTAGAATTTTGGAATAAAGCTACTTATTACATTTATGAACCAGATTCAGTATACAAATACTTAAAAAAGTTTTTAAACATTTCTGATTTTGAAGATTCTATAAAAGTTCTCCCCCTTTTTTTACTTTCCGGAATTGAACTCAAAAAAGAAAAACTATCAGATTACAAAAAATATTTTAATTATTCTGGTAATAATTGCTTTAATAGGAGTTGTTTTCGTTTTTTCTTTTGTAAAAAAACCCCCGCGCTTTTCCCCGCCGTCTGGGTTTTTTTTTTCTTTTGTGGGTGGGGGGGTGGGTGCGGGGGCTTGGGCCCACCCCCCCAACCCCCAAACAGGAAGAAGGAGAAAGGAGGGCGGAGCTGCCTTTGGCAGCTTTGCTCGCCCCAAAGATCTTCGAGATAAGGGGCGGATGCGTTCGTTCAAAGCCCAGGTCCGGCTCAATAAAAGCCCTCGCGATGTTCTCCCTCCAAGCGCTGGATGGGGTTCTCCCCGGAGATCCAGCGGATGGTCTCTCCTTTTCGCAAAAGGCGAACGCGAGCCCGCCGGGTGACTTCCACCAGAGCGCGGAAGACCGCGTTTGGCATGTCGGACTCGGGCAGCGCGGCCACCAAGGCCTGAACGGTCTCCACATCGCTGCCCACCCGGCGCAGGGTCTCCAGCGCCCGGCCTCGAATGTAAGGAGGGATCTCCGGGTCCAGGGCCAGCGACACCAGCGCCTCCTCAAACTCGGCGCTGGCGCTCGTGACCATCGCGTCGGCCGCTGCCCGGCGTAAGGAGATCGGTGCCTCCGCGTTCTTTGCCAGGATCCAGAGAGCAGAGAAGGCCTCCGGCCCTCCATGCTCTCCCAGTGTGCGCACAATAGCCTGGCGAACCGCCGGCTCCAGCATGCCCTCATGGGCAAGGCGGGTCAACGGAGCAATCAACGAGGGATCCCATAGGCTTCCCAGGCTTTCCGCTAGGCTCTGGCGGATAGAGGGGTCGATTCGGGTATCCGATAGCATAGAGATGATTTCAGAAGCAGCCGCGCGGTGGCGAAGAGTGGTCAGGGTGAGGGCAATGGCCCCTCGCACATGAGGATCGATCCGCTCATCCCGCAACAGCCACAGCAGCTCGTCCCCCATTTCCGATGCGCCCAGCCCCCCAATTGCATCCGCAATGGATTGCCGCACGGAAGCAGGGATCCGCTCCTCCGGCAGCAGCTGGATCAGCGAGCGCGCGACTTCCCGATTCCCCAATGTCCCCAGGGCGTCGGCAATAGCCCGTCGGGCGGTTACCGGAAGGTTTTCCTGACGCAGAAGCGGCACCAGATCGAGGGCCACCGAGGGATCTCGCATCAGCCCAATCGCCAGAGCAGCCCGGGCCTGGATGAACGGATCCTCCATGGGATCGCGCAGGAGCTCCAGCAGGACTTGCATGGCCGAGGTTGCTTTCATCGTGCCCAGGGCCAGGGCGATCCGCTCCCGGATCGTGGAATCAGTCCCGCGATTCCGCAACAGGGTCAGAAGCTCCGGCACCACCCGCGTCTCCCCAATCGCAGCCAGCGCGTCCGGCACCAGCGCCCGCAGGGAGGGATGGGCCCGAGGATTCTTCAGGATCCGCACCAGGAGCGAGATGGCGCGGCGATCTCGCAACAGGCCCAGGGCGACGATCGCCTGACGCTGCAGGATCAATTGGGAGAAATCCTCCCGAACCAGCGCGGATAGACCTGTCAACCAATCGATCCATTGGACCAGGAACGACGGGAGCGTTCGAACTCCCTCCCACACCGCATTCAACCAGCGGCGCCGGAGGCTTTCTTGAAGAAGGCCCATGAGCCATGGCGTGATGGAGTAGAACTGCGTCTCGGCTAGTGCACTCAAAAGAGCGACTCGCAAATTGATGTCCAGATTGCGATCTTCAACCAAGTCTTGAAGGATCTCAATCTGCTGAGGCTCGATCCAGGCGCTGAGCGTCCCAATGATCCGGCGTCGGAGCTCCATGGGCATGTTGGGATCACGGATTACTGGGATCAGTTCCTCGATCAGGCTGGCATCGCCCAGAGCCTTGAGGGCCTCCAGCAGGGCCTCCCGGATACCCGGGTTCAACCATGGGAGGCCCAGGAGCTCCACCAGCGCCGGCCCTAATGACCGATCCCCCATTCGGGCGATCGCTATCACTACCTTCCGTCGGAGCTCCACCCCCACGCTTTCATCCCCTATCAGATCCAGCAGACCCCGGGCCATCGGCGGATCGCCCAGGTGCCCCAGCTGTTCGGCAATCTGCTCCCGCACTGGCCCAGGCACACGGGGATCCCGCAACGCCAGGGCCAGAAGCCCAGCGGCCCGGGCCCCTTGCTCCCGGGCCAGCGCCTCCACAATGAACCCTCGGGTCGCAGGGGGAAGATCGGTTCTGCGGAGCTGATCCGCCAGCCACTCCGTCTGGCCAGGGATCCGGGTCAAGATGGTGGCGGCCTCCTCCTGGAGGAACGCATAAGGGGTAGTCAGCAACAACGTGCGCAAGCGTTCAATCGTTTGATTCCGCAGCTCTACCTGTAGATGCGGCGCTTCGATCAGGCAGCGGCCGGCCAGACGGGTCCTCGAATAAAAGAAGTCATCTTCGGAATCCAGGAGATGGAAAAGGAGCTCGCGAGCCAGCGCCGGCTCCGCGAGGCCGGCGAACATCACCACCGCCTCATGCCAATCCGGATTATCGATCTGCCGCAGCAATATCGCCCGCCGGCTCGAATCCGCCAGCACCATGCGAGCAACGAGAGCAAACAAGAAGGCTGGCCGCAGAAATGCGAGAGCAGGGCCTGGGATGACCAGCCCACAGCGCTCCCGAAGCCAAGCGAGGGCCAGACGGACCTGTGTGGGCTGGAAGCGTCCGTCGGATTGGAGCAAATCCGGCAGCCATTCCTCCGCTGATGCGGCAGGAAGGGAGAGACGCTGTAACAGGAGCATCGCCCACGCCAAGTTCTCCAGCACGGCGAACTTCAAGGGGATAGGGAGCTCATCCTCTACCGGAAGAGCCTGTGGGCGGTCGAGCAGAGCCTCGGCCAGCTGCGCGTAGAGGACCGAACGGCGGGAAGGGAGACCGGCATGCTGGGCGAAGAGCGCGAGGAGCCCGGAAAGCAACCAAGGATTCCCAGCAAGGGTCCTGCGTTCCGGATCTTCCTGGAGAGCCTGGAGGAACGTGCTAGGCCCTTCTTTGGACCCATTGAACCATTTCCCCGGTCCCGCCGCCGCCCGCCAATGCTCTGCTAAGGCCAGGATTTGAGCCTCTGTCCAGGGGGCCAGCGCGAAGCTATGGAAACCTTCCAGCCGGACCGCCTGCATAGTCCCTGCGGCGATGATGGAGCAACCCGTCCTCGCGGCCAGCCGTTCCAGTTCTTCCAACAAGGCGGCTTCCGCATCCGCACGATCGGTTTGCCCAAACCCATCCACCAACAACGCACACCGGCCTTGTTGAAGCCATCGCTCCAGAATCTCCGCCGGAACCTGAAGGGCGCCGCGAGTGGTGCGATACAGGTGCTCGATGAGCTGCTGGCTCAGTGGGACGCGAGGTTGATAATGGACAACAAAAAACCAGAAAGGAATCTGATTCGTGAACGCACGGTCCAGAGGAATGAGCTCCGCAGGAGCCAGCGCCTGCAGAAGTGTCAGGAGAGCGCCAGGACGACCCTGGGCGGCCTCCGACCAGCAAAGGGCCAGCATTTGAAGAAGGGTGGTCTTCCCACTTCCTGGCTCTCCTGCAATCCACCAGCGAATCCCGGCCGTGGGATGGGAGGCGGCTTTCTGGAGGACCTGCAACGGAGGGTTGACAAAGACCTTCTTGAGAGGGACCGGACCAATCTGGCTGGATAACGGGCCCGTCGCATAGGGAAGGACCGGCGGCGTTCTCAGGCAGGCGCGTCGCAGATGGGCCTCCCGGAATGGTCCTCTAACTCGAAGCTGGAGAAGGTCCCAGAGGCGCGTAAGGAGCAAGGGGATCAACAGTGTGAGCAACGCGCCCAGTGCCGCCGCGACAGCCAGCGCGATCCAGTTGACTTCCGGAATCGGTTGCCCGAGAGGGATTCCTCGGATCTCAGCAAGCCATAAGTTCAGCATTCGTGCGGAATCTCCTTGCGGAAGGATGAAAGGCTTTTTGAAATAGATCCTGGGCGAACTTCCCGATCGCCCGCCTCTTTTAAAACGATCGATCCTCCTCCCAGAGACGCTGGGAGCTTCTGGGACAGAAGATCTGGAAAAGGATATCTTTTCTGCATTTTGCTGATATCTTTCAAATCTGTCAATCTTCTTCTTGAAAACCGAGGACAAACGTGTAAAAGCTGTGGTTAAATCGATTTAACCCACTGCTGTGGCCTTCGGGGTGGCCATCCGCGGTGCTGACTTAATTGGAACCGAATTTTAGATAAATGGGCAGCGCGACTTCGCGGCTAAGTCCTTTGCTCATGCTAGGCAAGCCCCTTCCCTTTTCTCTCTTCCTGCAACTCCTCAGGCTGTGGGAATTAGGGGTTCGGGGGGCCACCGATGGCGGCCCGCCTAACCCCCGAACCCCAGAACAAATCAAATGGGTTATATGGGCCGGCCATTCGGGCCTTGATGGCGATATGCATACTTCCTATATCTCCTCTCTCCGCGGCCTCTCAGCTGCGAGGAGGGGGATGAAATTTATTGGGTGGGTTGGGACAGGCGCCTTCGGCACTCGTCCCAGCCCCCGAAACCCGGTGAGGAAGGTCAACTGCGCACATCGCCAATTGAATGAGCGAGTCCGCCGAAGGTGGCCCCGCTCACCCATTCATAGGACTTACGCAGTTCGTTTCCCATGGGGGCTTTGGGGGCGGAGCAGGGCGCCTTCGGCGCCCTG
>JAUQQB010000251.1 GCA_030550075.1 Chloroflexota bacterium
CCAGACCAACCAGATAAGCGCGTTAAAAGCGAGGGCAACGGCGATCCACACCCCGCTCCAGATCAGCGCCTCTGTCAGCTTCACCTCATGGGCGTTCCGATGGAACACCCCGAGGTCCAGAGCCAGCATGACCGCCACGATGACATGGAACAGGATCCAGGCCCATAGCGGGAATTCCATCCGTTTACACTCCGGGCGCGATGGGTTTCGACAGAAGCAACGTAGCGGATCCTCCCAGGGGATCTCCTGGCCGGGATGGCCGCTGAAAACAGACCCCCCGCCTTGAAATCGCCTTTTTATAACTATAGTTCACAAAAGGAAACCTGATAGATCTTTTAGCATGTGAGCCTTGTCTATTTTAACGCAACTTTGTCGATTTCCCCAGAGCGTCTCTCCTCCCTTCAGGGCTTTTCAGTCTGTTCGGGTCCAGTGGATCAGCTCTCCCAGATTCCTCTCTCCACGGCCCTTCAGGCCGTGGAGAGAGATGAGAAGGATTTTGGGGGCGAGCCGGATGCCTGTGTTGCGGCCGCGTGTTTTTCGAGCGAAGCCCCACCGGATGGCGCTTGAAAGTGATCGGACTTACGCAGCTGGTCTCTGTTCAGGAAGGGTTGAAAGGCTCCTTTCCCCCTTCTTCTCCTCCTCGCGGCCGAAAGGGGGAAGAAAATTATTTTTGGGCTGGGATGGACACCGAAGGCGCCCGTCCCAGCCCAGAAACCGGGGAGAGAAGATCAACCGCATCACTCCATAAGTGAAATCATGCAGGAACCCCTCCAAACCATCCCCGTCGCTCCAGCCACTTCACCAGCTCCAGGATCAGCGAAATGGTGGCAGAGGCGAGAAGGACAATTGCCCAGTCGATGGGAGGCAGACTATAGACGCCGAACATGGCCCTCAGGAAAGGAACATACAGAATCGCGATCAGCATGAAGAGCTCCCACATGATTGCCAGATTCAGCCATCGGTTCGCGAAGGGACTCCGCATGACGGAGTGGCGATCAGAGCGGAAGTTATATGCCTTGAAAAACTGGATGAGCACCAGCGATACGAAGGCCATGGTCATGCTCTCCTGAAGACTGCGACCGGAGGAGAGAGCCCAGACGAACAGCGCCAGGTTCACGAGAGCGGACCAGATCCCTCCGGCCAGCATTAGGGCGACCAGGGGCCGGACGAAGATCCCTGTTCGAGGGTTGCGAGGTGGCCGGCGCATCAGATCGGGCTCCGGAGGGTCTGTGGACAGGGCGAGGGCGGGCAGGCCATCGGTAGCCAGGTTCACATAGAGGATCTGGGCTGCGCTCAATGGAGGCGGCAGGCCGATGAAGGAAGCCGTAGCCAGCAGAAGGATCTCGCCAACATTCGAGGAGAGAAGATAGGAGAGATATTTCTTGATGTTGTTGAAGATCGTTCGGCCTTCCTCCACTGCGGCCACAATGGATGCGAAGTTGTCATCCAGCAACACCATGGCGGCCGCCTCTTTGGAGACATCGGTCCCCGTGATCCCCATGGCAACCCCGATGTCTGCCTTCTTCAGGGCCGGGGCATCGTTGATCCCATCGCCGGTCATCGCAACGATATGCCCTTTTTTCTGAAGGGCCGTGACGATCCTGTATTTATGGATGGGGGAGACCCGGGCGTAAACCTCTATTTCTTCAACCTGACGTTCGAACTCCTCATCGCTGATGGCATCCAGCTGGGATCCCGTGATCACACGGCCTGTTCGCAGCAGGTCCAGCTCCTGAGCGACCGCGCGGGCGGTGGCGGGATGATCCCCCGTGATCATGATCACCCGAATGCCGGCCTCGCGACATACCTGGATGGCCTGTTTCGCCTCCGGCCGGGGCGGGTCGATCATGCCTACCAGGCCCAGGAAGGTCATGTCGTGCTCGGCGTCCTCCACACGAACGCCCTTCTTTTCCGCGACAGCGAGCACCCGCAGGCCCTGAGCGGCCATCTCATTCGCCAGATCCAGGATTCGCTCCCGATCCGCCTGCGTCAGGGGAACTTCTCCCCCTTCGACCAGCAATCGGGCGCAGCAATCCAGCACCATCTCAGGAGCGCCCTTGCAGGCCGCGAAGATCCCCTCCGGCCCCTGATGCAGGGTGGTCATCCGCTTGCGCTCAGAGGTGAAGGGGATCTCATGAACCCGGGGATAGCGAACATTCAGGTCCTCCTGATGCAATCCGGCCTTGGCGGCTGCCACAATGAGCGCGATCTCTGTTGGATCTCCATGCGTTCGCCAGGTTCCATCAGGCTGTTGAAGCAGTCGGGCGTCCGAAGCCAGCGCGGCGGTCTGCAAGAGCCTTCGCAGGGCCGGGGAGGGCGCAACTGTTTGACCGTCCAACCGAAATTCCCCAACCGGTTCATAGCCGGTCCCGGTGACCTCCCAGCGCTGTCCGCACAGGAAGATCTGACGCACGGTCATCTCGTTCCGGGTGAGGGTGCCCGTCTTATCGGTGCAGATGACATCGGTGCTCCCCAGCGTTTCCACCGCTGCCAGCCGGCGCACCAGCGCGTTGCGCCGGACCATCCGCTGCACCCCCATGGCCAGCGAGATGGTCACCACGGCGGGCAGGGCCTCCGGGACCACGGCGACCGCCAGGGCCAGGCCGAAGATCAACATCTCCAGCCACGGCTGTCCGCGCAACAGGCCCAGGGCCACGATGATCGCCACCACGGCCAGGGCCGCGCGAGCCAGGATTTTGCCGGTCCGATCCAGGTTTTCCTGAAGGGGGGTCTTCTCCTGTTCGATGGATTGCAACATGCGCGCGATCGCGCCGAACTCCGTGCGCATCCCGGTGGCCACCACCAGACCCCTGCCCCGTCCGTAGGTTACGATGGTCCCCGCATATGCCATGTTCCTGCGATCCCCCAGAGGGATCTGGGGATCGGGGATGGGCTCCGTCATCTTCTCCACAGGGACCGATTCGCCGGTGAGGACGGATTCATCGATCTGGAGGTTGATCGCTTCGATCAGCCGGAGATCTGCCGGCACGCGATCCCCGGCGTGAAGAACCACGATGTCTCCCGGCACCAGCTGTTCGGAAGGGATCCGCTCTTCCTGATCCTCCCGAATCACGGTTGCCATGGGAGCGGCCATCCGGCGGAGCGCTTCCAGCGCCCGTTCCGCCCGATATTCCTGGAGGAACCCCAGGAAGACCGCCAGGCCCACGATGATCAGGATGACAACGGCCTCCGTGCCGTGCCCGAGGAGGATCGACAGGACGGTGGCCACCAGCAGGATCAGGACCAGGATGTTTTTAAATTGCCCGATGAGGATCGACCAGGGGGAGACCCGGCGCGCGGCTTCCAGCTGATTCGGGCCATGCTCGCGAAGCCGGCGAGCGGCCTCTGTTTGACGAAGCCCGCCGGGCCCGGACTCCAGTCGCTCGAAGCAGGCCTCAATGGGGAGGGTATGCCATGGAATTCCCTGGTTGGTCGGATGAGGTGTTTGAGCGATCATCGGGATCCTCTCAAAGGATGATCGGCATGGAGTTAATCCACGCCGAAAGCATCTGACGCGGGTTGATTGTGCTCATCAACAGTATGGGATGGCCGGTTGCCGATCCCCTTCCGGTTATCGGCAGGTATCCTGAGAAGCGTGCGGGAACCGTTGACCGTGGTATGGGTTTACTCCTCGGAGCGGCGCATGCCGAGGGCGAGGAAGGCATAGTAAGCCAGGGTGGAGAGGGCCTGGGCCAGGGCGGCCACGTAGGTCAGGGCCGCCGCCTGCAGCACCTCCTTCGCCCCCGCCCGCTCCGCCGCCGTCCCTAACAGCCCGCTCGCCTCTAACGGCCGCAGCGCCCGCCGGCTCGCATCCAGCTCCACCGGCAGCGTCACCAGCGCAAAGACCGCCGCCCCCGCAAAGAACAGCACCCCCGCCCACACCAGGCTCGGGCTCTGCAACAGAAAGCCCACCAGGAACAGCACCGGCCCCAGCCACGAGCCGAAGCTCACCGCCGGCACCAGGGCCGCCCGCGCCCGCAGCCCCCAGTAGCCCTCCGCATCCTGCAACGCGTGCCCCACCTCGTGGGCCGCCACCGCCAGGGAGGCCACCGAGGACACCCCCGCCACGCTCTCCGACAGCCGCAGCGTCTTCGTCGTGGGATCATATTGATCCGTCAGGTGCCCCGGCACCCCCTCCAGGCGCACCTCATACAGCCCCGCCGCCTGCAGCAGCCGACGGGCCGCCTCCACCCCCGTCACCCGGGCCGGGGCCTGCAGCCACCGCTG
Organism: Chloroflexota bacterium; assembly: GCA_030550075.1. Lineage (GTDB taxonomy): Bacteria > Chloroflexota > Anaerolineae > Thermoflexales > Thermoflexaceae > Thermoflexus. The sequence continues at coordinate 4,228 of JAUQQB010000251.1, forward strand.
GTAGGCCGCCTGCACCTTCGCCTGGGCATACAGGCCCAAAAGCAGCGCCGGCAGCGCAAACACCAGATACATCGGATCCCACCAGAACCCCATCGCTCCCTCCTTACGGATTGGTTTTCAGGCTGGACCGGACATCGGAGGCGCCCGGCCTGCCCCACAATCAACCTGGGGCCCGCTGGACCGAGGCCCGCTGTGTAGCTCCTAAAAAAAAGACCTTCGGCCGATGTCGGAATGGGCATTCCATTTCGGAATGCATTCTGACATCAGCCGAAGGTCTCGCCAGACCTCAGAAGGGCCAACGGGACCGGGGATCGGGATCCGAGTCGGTCTCCCGTGTTGACGATCCCGTCACGGGCGCGAGGCCCGTGGCTACTCCCCTTCGGGCTGTTTCTTAGCATACATGAACAAGGGCCATCTGTCAAATTGACTCACTTCCGGAGGCCTGCAGGCGGGGAGGTCGCTGACCGGGAGATCGTGCGCATGACGCAGATCATACCCGGATCTCGGGTTTTGACGATGATCAGGTTGGAGGATTTCTATTGCTGGCCTTTATCAGGGGAGGTTGCTGGATCCCTCCATCCAGTCTAACGGATGGAGAGGGTTCACGGCGTGATTCCTTAAATTGATAGGACTTACGCAGTTCGTTTCCCATGGGGGCTTTGGGGGCGGAGCGGGGCGCCGAAGGCG
>JAUQQB010000252.1 GCA_030550075.1 Chloroflexota bacterium
CTCATCTGGTTATCGAGCAGCTGGGAGTTCGCTCGGAGACCGTGGAGATCACTCCCGTGGTGGAGCCGATTTTCGAGCGGTTCCCGGATATGGATGCCCGGCGGCGGGGCAATGTCATGGCCCGCATGCGGATGATTGTCCTGTATGATCTCTCTGCGGCCTGGGGCGGGATGGTGGTGGGCACCAGCAACAAGACGGAGATCCTCCTGGGTTACTTCACCCTTTACGGCGATGGGGCATATGCGCTGGCCCCGCTTGGCGATCTTTACAAAAACCAGGTCCGCCAGCTGGCTCGCGCGGTTGGGGTGCCGGAGGAGATCATCCGTAAACCGCCTACGGCAGATCTATGGCTGGGTCAGACCGACGAAGGGGAATTGGGAGTGACTTACGACGAGGCGGATCGCATCCTTTACCTGCTGGTGGAGGAGCGAATGACCCCGGATCAAATCATCGCCCTGGGCTTCGATAGGGAGACTGTCCGCCGCTTGTGGCGGATGGTCCGCGACACGCAATTCAAGCGGCGAACGCCGATTATCGCCAAGCTGACTTCGCGAACCGTGGGAATCGATTTCCGGTATCTGCGGGACTGGGGACACTAATGCGGGTGATCTCGGGCTCCGCGAAGGGGCGTCGGTTGAAGAGCTTGCCAGGCTCAAGCACCCGTCCGATCACGGATCGGGTGAAAACGGCCCTTTTCGACATCCTGGGGTCTTCCATCGTGGGAGCCCGTGTGTTGGATCTTTTCGCGGGCACCGGCAGCGTGGGAATTGAATCTCTGAGCCGTGGTGCAGTGGAGGCAGTGTTTGTGGAGAAAGACCCGCGAGTAGTCCGGGTGCTTCAGGAAAACCTGCAACAGACTGGCCTCGTCGCTCGAGCCCGGGTGGTTCGGGCAGATGTATTCGCCTTTCTGCGGTCCGGGCCCATTGAGCCCTTTGATTTCATTTACATCGCCCCGCCCCAGTATCGAGGATGGTGGCGTCGCACGTTAGAGCTCTTAGATGCCCGACCGGGATGGCTGGGCCCCCGGGGAACCATCGCGGTTCAGATTCACCCTCGGGAGTTCGAGGAAGTTCCGCTTCGCCATCTGGCCCTGGTGGACCGCCGGGATTACGGGAGCACACATCTACTTTTTTATCGACATCACGGGCTCGATTCTCAGCGCCCTGGGGAGTGACAACGGTTGTTAAGTATTAGATTTGTTGCATAATTGGACCGACGATCGCCCTACCCCCCTTCATTCCCCTCCCTATGGCCCGAAGGGCCGTGGGGAGGGGAATTAAAAAATATCTTTGGGTATGGAGCAGAACACCCTCGGTGTCCTGCTCCGCACCCAAAGCCCCTGAGGAAATCAACTGCATAACTCCTTTAGGATTTTGGGAATCTCACGATCGCGCTAAGCTGGGGAAGTGGCTTGCCTCTTCCCCTTGTTCTCCTCCCTCCCCGCGGCCTAAGGGGCCATCCGACGGGATTGGAGGGCCGAGGAGCTGGCCGAAATGGGATAAAATCAAGCATAGCAGGAGTTGCGCGACCTATCGAGGTTTGGGAGTTGGGCATGTTCCTTTGCTCCTCCTGGGAAGATAAAGGGAGAGCCTTCCCCCCTTCTGGAAGAGAAGCTCAAACAACAGATGGCATGATCATCTGAGTCCTGCATAGATGAATAGGGTCAGGGTCTATGATCGGGATCAGTTGCAGCAAGCTAGAGGACCTGCCGGCTCTTCGCGATTTCGCTGAGACCCATGGTCTGGGCCTGGAGCTTCAGGAATTCGCACAGCCGGAGATTCTGGACGGCGAGTGGCGGCCGTTGCTTCATCACTATCGCCAGGCCCTGGTTGGGTTCGCTGGTCCCATCTCCCTGCACGGCCCCTTTGTGGATCTGTTCAGTGGAAGCGCGGATCTGCGAATCGCAGCTGTGGCGATGGAGCGCTATCGTCAGTCGCTGGAGATCGCTGTCGAACTCGGAGCATGGCTGGTGAACTTCCATCTGAACTACAACCCGCTGGTGGACGAGCCCTCCTATCGCCTGCGATGGCTGGAACGGCAAGCCACATTCTGGACCGAGCTGGCCTTTGAAGCCCAGGAGGCAGGCGTCCGGATTGCCTTGGAGAATATGTGGGAGCCCGATCCTTTTCTTCAGGTTGAAGTGATCCAGCGGGTGAACCGCTTTTACATAGGCGCATGCCTGGATATCGGTCATGCCTACTTGTATTCCCGTGTTCCGCTTCAGGCCTGGATTAATGTTCTGGAGCCAGTGTTGATCTACGCCCATCTTCATAACACAACGGGGGTTCAGGATCGACATCTTCCGCTGACCCAGGGGGTGATCCCGGTGGAGCCGGTCCTCGGCCGCCTGGCTCGCTGTCTGAATCGTCCAATGCTGATCCTTGAGATGCCTGGCCTGCCGGAGATCCGGGAGAGCTTGCCCATTTTACAACGCATCCTGCAACGGGTTTCCTGGCCTTTATGACTCGGGGAACTTTACTGGCGGCCTTCGCCCATCCCGATGATGAGGCCTTCGGTCCGGGGGGCACCCTCGCTCTTTATGTGCTTCGAGGCTATATGGTTCATCTGATCTGTGCTACGCGAGGGGAAGCCGGTTCCCTGGCGTGGGGGACGGAGCCAGTGGCGGACCTGGGAACCTTACGGGAGTCAGAGCTACGCTGCGCCGTTAAGGCGCTGGGGCTTCATGGGCTCCATCTTCTGGGATATCGGGATTCCGGGATGCCCGGCTCTCCGGATCAGGACCATCCAGCGGCCTTTATTCGCGCTCCCTTTGAGGAAGTCGTCGGCCGGCTGGTAATGCTGATTCGGGAGCTTCGACCGGATGTCGTGTTGACCTTTGATCCCTATGGCGGATACGGGCATCCAGATCATATTTACATGCATCAGGTCGTGCGCGAAGCTTTTGAGCGCGCGGGCGATCCTGAGGCATTCCCAGAGCATCGGGCTCATGGCCTGCGACCGTATCGCCCCGCCCGCTTGTATTACACTACGCTCCCCCTTGAGCGGCTTCGGCCGTTTCTGGCCATCCTACGGATATTCGGGGTGGACCTTCGTCGCTTCGGGCGCAATCGGGACATCGATCTGGAAGCAGCGCTTCGTAGCGCGCTCCCGGTGACCACCCGGATCGATGTGCGGGTAGTGTTAGACCGGAAAGAGCGGGCGGCCGCCTGCCATCGAAGCCAAGGGGGCGGCTGGATGCGCCAGTTCCGTCTTCCGGCGTTCGTTCGGCGCATCCTGTGGGGTGTGGAGACCTTCCATCGGGCGATTCCTCCCTTCCGCTCTGGAGAGCCAATTGAGAAGGATCTCTTCTCGTAAGAAGTCGTGCGGTTGATCATTTTATGGGTTTTAGAGCGAGCCCGGGCGTTGAAGGCGCCCAGCCTCAAAAAGATGACTAACCAGTGGTGCTCGTTCAGGCTCTGGGCAGGGTGGAAACAGAGAGGCACCACACGAATTCGTGGGGTACCTCCGGCCCCTCCTTCCTTCTCCCCCCTCCCCATAGTCCAAGGGGCTGTGGGGAGGGGGGAGAAGATCCTGGCTCATGTCGGCTTTAAGGAGAAGTGAATCATCCGTCCAGACTCCTGACTTCCGGGCGACCAGATCGATGGGTCTCGATCTCAGGGCCCTCAGCCCTAGAATTCGAGGGGGGTGTCCCTTCGCCCGAAAACCGATGTGAGCCAAGATCTTTCAGGGTTCAGGGCGGGGGCCTTTGGCCCCCGCCCTGAACCCTGAAAATCCCTAAACTGAAGGTGAGGGAGGACGAGCACTCCTGGTTACTAAAGGCGGCCCCCACGACTCTAAACCCATCATTTCGGGCAACCTCTGGCTTTGGAGATCGATTAAGCGTCAATTCCAGATTCGAGGGGAATTTCCCAATGGTTCAGACATTCGAGCAAGGGAAAGCTTTCCTCTGGGTGGTTTTTGATAGCCCCTCGCCAGACACTCACTTGCTTCAAATCCTGAGGCGTCACGGCTTCAGAGCGGAAACGGTGGGAGTGGACTCCGCGCTCTCCGCCCTTCGAGCTCGGAGATCCCTGTGGGGTTTCAAGAGACAGGCACCCGCGCTGGTAATATTGGATCGCTTGAATGCCTCTCATGGAATTGAGCTTTACCAGCGGCTTCAGCGGGTAAGGATCCCAATCCTCCTGATTGTAGATCATGAATCTGCATCCCTGTGGAATCGTCAGGATGATGGGATTCTGATGGCTCCCTTCTCCGCTCGACGTTTGCTGCATCGGGTGCGGGCTCTGCTCGCTGAAAGCCTGGAGGAGGGGGAAGATACCATTGAGGTCGGGCCCTTCCGGCTGAATACGGTCCGGCGGGTTCTGCAGCGAGGGGATTCGATTTATTGCCTCACCCCCAAGCAATGCCGTCTGCTGGCCATTCTGATGCGCCGGGCTGGCCAAGTGGTTCCACGGCGGGACCTCATCCGCTGGGTTTGGGGCGCTGAGACACCCTCTCGCAGCCGCACCCTGGATGTGCATATCCGATGGCTTCGTCGCATCCTTGAAGAAGATGCTGCCCATCCTCAGTATCTGGAAACCATTCGCCAGGTGGGTTATCGCTTTCGCGTTCCTTAGGGATTCTGGAGTAGAGTTCGCACAAGACTTGTTACGTAATTGCGGTAAGGAGCTTTTGGAGCGGGGAAGGCCGTCAAAGGCGGCCTTCCCCGCTCCAAAACTTTTGGCCCATGTTGGCTTTGAGGGGAAGCGAGGCATCCATGGTGGGGCGAAACATGTTTCGCCTACGCGGGGGAAGGATCGACGGCACCCTGCAAGGGATCTCGATCCCAGGGCCCTCATCCCCGGAATCTGAGGGGGTGTCCTTTCAAGTTTTGTAACTATTCAGCCGTTCTACCGCAGTGTCTATACGGATCTAGGCGGTTTCCTCCTGGGGGCTTTTGGGGCCGAGCCGCGC
>JAUQQB010000253.1 GCA_030550075.1 Chloroflexota bacterium
AAGCCCGTCTATCTGCGAACCCGGGCTTCTTCAACGGCGGCCGGGCTGTTCTTGTCTTAGGGAATCGGATCCTGGAAGAAGCCGATCTGTTGAGTTTGCTGGCCCTCCTGAATCGTTTTGGCCTCTCGCTAACCGGCGTGTTGACCGATCATCCGGTGACCCAGGCACTGGTGAGACGGCTGGGCCTTCCATTGCAATCGTCCCTGGCGATGGAACGCGCCCCTGAAACCCGTGAGCTTCCTCTGGAGCCGGCCTGGATGATCCATCGAACCCTGCGGGCAGGCCATTATCTGCAGGTGGAAGGCCACCTCTGCGTGATCGGAGATGTCCACCCCGGAGCGGAGATCGCCGCCACCGGGGACATTATCGTATGGGGACGTCTGCTGGGCACCGCCCATGCGGGCTGTGAGGGGGATGATGAGGCCGCCGTTTACGCCCTGGAACTCCGCCCGGTCCAGCTCCGCATCGGGCATTACATCGCGCGCTCTCCTGAGGAGCATCGTCGGCCGATCCCGGAACAGGCAAGGGTCCAGAACGGGCAGATCGTCGTCGAACCCTGGCGCTCCCTCTCCCGATGGGAGCAATGGTTGGGGCGATTCCTGGGCTGAAACGAAACCGAAGCATCAGAAGACCGGTCGTGTTATTCCGGTGAGGGGCTTTGGAGGGCCGGGAAGGCCGTCTTCGCCAACCCATGGGCCCCCAGCGGCGGATTTCCATCAAACCTGTTAAACGGTATAACCTTCAGGAGACGAGTACCCTTCGCATACAGGCTTCCTGGCTTTTCCCTAAAGGAGGATCACGATGAGCGCGCAGGTGATCACGGTGACCTCCGGCAAGGGCGGGGTCGGCAAAACGACGGTGACCGCCAATGTGGGGATGGCCCTGGCCATGGCCGGAAAGAAGGTGGTGTGCATTGATGCGGACATCGGATTGAGAAATCTGGATGTGGTCCTGGGCCTGGAGAACCGCATCGTTTACGATATCGTGCACGTCGTCGAAGGGCGCTGTCGCACCCGCCAGGCTCTCATTCGCGACAAGCGGGTCCCCGACCTCTACCTCATGCCGGCCGCCCAGAGCCGTGATAAATCCGCCGTGAAGCCTGAGGACATGGTCCGCATCTGCGAGGAACTGCGCCCCGAGTTCGATTACGTCCTGATCGATTCCGCGGCCGGCATCGAGGAAGGATTTCGGACCGCCCTGGCGCCAGCGGATCTGATCCTCCTGGTCACGAACCCGGAGGTCGCCGCCGTTCGCGATGCGGATCGGGTGGTCGGGCTGGTGGAGGCAATGGGGAAACCCACCCCCAAACTGGTCGTCAACCGCCTGAAACCCGATATGGTCCGCCGCGGGGATATGCTGGATACCTCCGATGTGCTGGAGATCCTGGCCATCGAGCTGCTGGGGGTGATCCCGGAGGATGAGCAGGTGATCGTGGCGACCAACCGGGGCACCCCGGTGGTGCTGGAAGAGCGATCGCCGGCGGGGCAGGCCTTCCGGGCCATCGCCCGGCGTCTGATGGGCGAGGCCGTCCCGCTGTTCCTCTCGGAGGACGGCCAGGGCGTTCTGGGGTGGTTGCGTCGGCTGGTTCGCAGCGGAGGTGGCCGATGAGCTGGCTGGATCGATTGCGGGGACAACCCTCACCCCGGGAGACCGCCAAACAGCGCCTTCAGGTCATCCTGGTCCACGATCGCAGCGACCTCTCCCCCGGGTTGCTGGAAGTCATCAAGGACGAGATCATCGCCGTCCTCTCCCGCCACGTCCCGATCATCGCCGAAGAGGTGCGGGTCACGGTCACCCAGGATGCCCGGGAATGCCGGCTGGTAGCGGATATCCCCCTCGGGAACCGGCATAGCCGATCATGATCCGGTGGCTTCAGGGACAGCTGAGTGAGTGGCGTCGCTTCGATGTCGGGCTACTGCTGGGGGTGATGGCGCTGATGGGCATTGGCGTCACCGTGATCGCCAGCGCCGTGTTGCGCTCGCCGGATCTTGCGGATGCGCCCCGCCGGCAGGCCCTCTATGGCCTGATGGGGATGCTGCTGATCTTCCTGATCTCCTCGGTGAACTACCGGATCTGGGGGGCCTTTCAGCACATCCTCTACGTGGTGATACTGGCCCTGTTGATGCTGGCCCTCATCGCTGGCCGCAGCCAGATCGCCCCGGTCCGCCGCTGGCTGGAGATCGCTTCTTTCAATATCCAGCCCGCAGAGCTGGCGAAGCCCCTCCTGATCCTCAGCCTGGGGCGCTTCCTGGCCGATCGCGAGGGGAAAATCGATTCCTTTCGCACCGTGTTGCTGGCCTTTGCCTATCTGCTCCTGCCAGCCATATTGATCTTCCTTCAACCCAACTTAAGCACGGCCGTGGTGATCCTGGCCATCGGCCTCAGCATGCTCTTCGCCTGGGGGATCCGCCCTCGCCATCTCTTCACCATCGGCCTGATGAGCGCCCCTCTGGCCCTTGGGGCCTGGACGATCATGCTGCCCTACATGCGCGGGCGCCTTCTGCACTTCCTGGGTCTCCAGCCTGATCCCAACACGGCTTACAATCTCACCCAGGCGCTGATCACGATCGGCAGCGGGGGCTTATGGGGAACCGGATGGGGGCAAAGCCCGCAGAACGTGTGGGGGTTCCTTCGAGTGCGCCACACGGATTTTATCTTCGCCGTCCTGGCTGGGGAGTTCGGGCTGGTCGGGGCGCTGAGCGTCCTAACACTCTACCTCTGGGTCCTCGGGCGGATCTTCCGGATCGCCTGGAGGGCTGAAGACACCTATGGCCGGTTGATCGCCGTGGGAGTGGGCACCTGGATTGCCTTCCAGGCGCTGGTCAATATTGGGATGAACGTCGGTCTGATGCCGGTGGCCGGCCTCCCCCTGCCCTTCATCAGCTATGGAGGAAGCGCCCTCCTCTCCCTGAGCCTGGGAATCGGCTTCGTTCAGAGCGTGCGGATCCATCGAGAGGGATTTTCGCTTCGAGAGCCCAGAAGCTAAGCCTGCTTATCTCCGCCCACGCTCACCGAGCGATCCGCAGAGCTTACTTGCCGCCCCGGAGGTGCTGGCGGAAGCGAGTCGAAAACTCCGGAACTGGTATCCCTCCTTTATCCCTTCCGATGGACGCGAAAAAGATGACTACCAGCCTGGGTGGAACTTCCTCAACCTTCAGTATTTGATCCCTGCGTTGGATCATCTCCGGATCGCCCATGCGGCTCTCCATCCATGGCGCTGTGGTAGATGTGGGGCTTGCCATATTCAATTCGGGCAACCTTGTAGGGGAAGCAAGAGGCGACAATGGGGACAAAGCGGCTTCATGGGTTGGGATAACAGAAGCGGCTGTGCATGAAGAAACCAGGACCAGATAACTGGCAATGAACCATCCCTTCCGGCATTGCTTCTTCAGCGTTCCCATCACACTCCTTTCAATTCCAGCGACCAGTGTTCATCGAGTTCTAAGCCATCATTGGATTGGACAGGCCCTGTGAGAGCTTTCAGCACAGGCAAGACCTGCACTACTGCCGCATGATCACGGACTACCCGGACTTCAGCAAACGGGTTGTGCAATATACGAGGTGGGCTTCCGAGCCTGCCTCCCATCCTCCGGCTCAATGCACGACACTTTTTGCGATGGGGAAAAAGAGGTCTCCAGAATCCGGGAATGGATCAATCCCACTGAGGGTTTGGGGGCGAGCTGGGCACTTTCAGTGTCCGGCTCGCCCCCAAGATGCTTTTGATCCCCCCTCCCCACGGCCCCAAGGGCCGTGGGGAGGGGGGATAGGGAGGGTGGGGTCGTTGGCCCTCATCATCCTCTATCCTCGCACTACCTGAATTCTCAGACACGCTCTCAGAGGGACCGTCCTTGGGTTGGGGAAGAGGGTCAATAGCAAGGCCAAGTTGACTCCCTCCTATCAATCCGAGCTAAAATGTCAAAAAATCACGGGACGCTTCCATTTCGGGGGCTGGGCCGGGGGCCTTCGGCTCTCGACCCTCACGCGCGTCACTGGTCCATAAGTGGAAAGGTCGTGGCGGCGGCTGGAAGGAGGGAGCCATGGAAAAGTCTGGGCGGCGACTTCGGCCTCGCCTGCGGAGGATCCTGACGCGGGGCTGGCACTGGTGGTGGCGCCGGGGGGTCCTTATCGCCGGCCTGGGTGGATTGGGTTACTGGGCTTATGTAGAGCCAGTAGTGCTGAACGCCCTGATTCTGCTCCTGCGCTTCGCCCTCCAGCTTCTCTTCGCCATCACCTTTGTCCTTATCCAGTTCGTAGCCATTTTCTGGTTTATGTCGCGCAGCCGCGTGGAGGTCATCAAGCCCGGTGACCCCAAGCAGGTTACCCTGGCGGATTACTGGGGACAGGAGAACCTGGTGCGTCTGGTCCGCCAGTGGATCGATCTGCTCTCGAACCGGGAGCGTTTCGTGAAGATGGGCGGGCAGTTCATCAACGGCATCCTGCTGGCTGGCCCTCCCGGCACCGGCAAGACCATGCTGGCGAAAGCCATCGCCGGCGAGGCGGGCATTCCGTTCATCTCCATCGAGGGCTCCAGCTTCCGCTCGATGTTCTGGGGGGTGGATGTCCTGAAAATGATGTGGTTCGTGGGGAAGGCCCGGAAGCTGGCTCGAGAATACGGCGCCTGCATCGCCTACATCGATGAGATCGATGCGGTGGGGGCCAGCCGGGGCGGGGTGATGGGCGGCGAGCGGGCCGGCCCGCTGGGCTGGTTCGGATGGGGCGGCACGGGCGCTCTCACCCGCCTCCTCTACGAAATGGATGGCATCACACAGCTGACCCGGTGGGAACGGATCAAAGGACGGATCTACCGGCTCCTGGGGAAGCGCCCTCCGCCGCGCAACTGGCATGTGCTGTTCATGGGCGCAACGAACCGGCCGGACGCCCTGGATCCCGCCCTGGTGCGCCCCGGGCGCTT
>JAUQQB010000254.1 GCA_030550075.1 Chloroflexota bacterium
GAACTGCGTAAGTCCTACAGCTATATGAAGGATTTGCGTGCGAGTCGCCGAATAGCATTCCCCAGATCGCTCAGGTAGAATGTTCTCCTTGGGATAACGGTTCTCCGGAAAACTCTAGACGTTGGAATGGGACCGATGCGTCATGGCATGTTTTGGACAGCTGCTGGCTTGATACTCCTACTTGGATGTCTTGCTCGACCCATGCCGGTAACCATTGTGGCGGATGGGCAGCGCCGAACCCTATACACCCGTGCGGCGACCGTTCAAGAGGCCCTGGCTCAGGCCGGGATCTCCCTGGGGGATCTGGATCGGGTGTCCCCGCCCGAGACGGCCCGGATCACCCCGGGAATGGTGATCACCGTGACCCGGATCACCCAGACGCTGGAAGTCCAGGAGATTCCGATCCCATTTCCCCGTCAGATTCTGAAGGACGCGCGTTTGGCCCCAGGGGAGACCCGGCTGATTCGGCGCGGCGAGCCCGGCATAGAACATGTAACGATCCGAATCACCTGGGCCGATGGTCGGCCGATTGAACGCCACGAGGTCCATCGGGAGCGCCTGCGGGATCCAGTGCCGGAGATCGTAGCCGTCAGCCTGTTGGGCGAGGTGGCTTCCATGCCGGTCTCCGGCACGGTGGTCTTCCTGGCCCGTCGGGACGCATGGCGGATCGTCGGGGAAACCACCCGGATCGTGCGGCTGACGAACCTGGGCGATCTCGATGGCCGGATCTTCGCACTGTCTCCGGATGGTAGTTTCCTCCTATTTTCCCGGGCTCCTCTGACATCCACTCGCACCGTTCTGAACACGCTATGGGGGGTCAATCTCCGCACCGATCCTCCACGCCCGCAACCAGTGGGCCTGGAGAACGTGCTCTGGCTGGAGTGGTCCCCCCGGGAGGATCGCGTGGCGTTCACCACCGGGGAATCCAGCCCCGGGCCGCCGGGCTGGCGGGCGCATAACGACCTCTGGATTGGCCGATGGGAGAACGCGCGGATCGAGGCCCGTCGGGTGCTCACGCCGACCGCTGGCGGCCCTTATGGCTGGTGGGGCATGGCCTGGGCATGGTCTCCGGATGGCCGCCGCCTGGCCTTCGGACGAACGGATGGGATTGGGATGCTGGATCTGGAGAGCCTGAAAGCAACGACGCTGCTTACCTTCCCGGTTTATGAGACCCGGAGCGCATGGGCCTGGGTGCCAGCCCTATCATGGTCCCCCAATGGCCGGTATCTCGCCGCGCTGGTCCACGGCCCTCCGCGTTCCGGAGAGCCTCCGGAACAGTCCACGCGGTTCGATCTCTGGATCGTGGCGGTGGACGATGGATGGGCGCGCCCCCTGGTGGAAGACGTCGGGCTGTGGGCGGGGATCCTCTGGAGTCCCCAGGGGCTTTTCTTCGGCCAGGCCCGCCAGCCGGAGGCCGGGGACGCCTCGCGCTATGATCTTTACTGGGCCGATCACGATGGCAGCGACCGACGGCGGGTGTTCCCGCCGGAAGGGGAGATTGGGTTTGGTGGTCAGCCGGACCTGCGCTGGGCGCCGGATGGACAGGGCCTGCTGGTCCGCTACCAGGGCGATCTCTACTATCTTGCGATTCCTTCCGGTCAGGTCTACCGGTTGACCGTGCAGGGAGACATCGCGGCGATGGCGTGGCGATGAGAGTGTTTTTACTGCCTCATCAGGAAGGATTCCACCGTGGATAAGGTGAGGCGTTCCATCTGACCCAAAGGGCGGAGGTAGCGGAGCGTCGTGAAGGAGGAATTCGCATAAACCCCTCGCCGCTCCGGAGGTAGCAATGCGGCGATCTGGACCATCAATTCATCGATGGCTTCCCGCAGGGCTTCCCGACTTCGCTCCTCCGGGATCTCCACGCGGAAGGGTTGTCCGAAAACCACCCGAACCGGCGTCCGTCGAAGCCGGCGGACGTTGAACTTGAAGCGATCTGTCCCATCGATCCCCACTGGCACAATCGGCGCTCCTGTGCGCCAGGCCAGATAGATGGCTCCTTCCTTGCCCGGGATCAGCGCACCGGTCGGGCTGCGCGTTCCCTCTGGAGCGATGAGCAGAACCCCACCCAGACGGAGAACCTCCAGGGCCGTCTGGATCGCCCGCCGGTCGACTTCCCCTCGTCGGACCGGAAATGCATCGAAAGCGCTCACCAGGGGGCCCAGGACCACGTCACGGAAGACCTCGGCTTTAGCCATGGGGAGCACTTTGCGTCGCAGAAGGCTGACCACCAGGACGGGATCCAGGAAGCTAATGTGATTGATCGCCAGGATCACGGGTCCGGAGGCCGGGATGTTCTCCAGCCCCACAACCTCCAGGGGCAACACAATCCGGTAAGCGAGATGAAGCAGGAAGGTCAGGAAGCGACGGAGCCAGGAGTGCCGGTGGACCCGCGTGGCCGTCGCCCAGCGTGAAGCCCGTTGGAATACCTGTCCGGTCTCCGTCATGTCGAAGGATCCTTCAAGCACAGGTGATCCGGTCATCTCCTGCGCAGCCCTTTGGGGGCGGCGAGGAAGAGAGAATCCCTTCGGGATGCTGGCCATGGGCCTTCAGCCTTCAGCCTCCGGCCCAGCATCCCCCAAACATATCTTGGGGGATGGGGTCTCTCACGGCACCGCCTCCTCCTCCGCCAGCCGGCGGGTCTGATCCTCAAGGATCAGCGCTTCGATGAGAGGATCCAGATCGCCGTCCAGGATCTCCTGCAACCGATACAGCGAGAAGTTGATCCGATGATCGGTCACACGGTTCTGGGGGAAATTATAGGTGCGGATCTTCTCCGCCCGCTCGGCGGTCCCCACCTGAAGGCGGCGGGCTTGGCTGACCTCCGCCTCCCGTTTCCGGCGCTCCAGCTCATATAGGCGGGCCCGCAGGATGGCCAGCGCCCGCTGCTTGTTCTGGAACTGTGACCGCTCATCCTGGCATGAGACCACGATCCCGGTAGGGATATGCGTGATCCGCACCGCGGTCTCGTTCTTTTGCATATGCTGCCCGCCCGCCGTTCCCGCCCGGAAGGTTTCAATGACCAGGTCCTTCGGGTCGATTTGCACCTCTACCTCATCCATCTCCGGGAGCACGGCGACGGTGGCGGTGCTGGTGTGGATGCGACCGGAGGCCTCTGTGATGGGAACCCGCTGGACCCGATGGACGCCGCTTTCGTATTTGAGGCGGGAATAAGCGCCACGGCCGCGGATCAGGAAGATCACTTCTTTAAAGCCGCCCAGGCCGGTCTCATTGGTGCTGAGGAGCTCCGCTTGCCAGCCCTTCCGCTCGGCGTAACGGGTATACATCCGGAAGAGATCCGCGGCGAACAGGGCGGCTTCCTCCCCGCCTGCTCCCGCGCGGATCTCCATGATGACGTTCTTTTCATCGTTCGGATCACGGGGAAGCAGGAGGCGCCACAGCTCCTGTTCAAGACGTCCATACTCTTCAGCGAGGCGTTCCGCTTCCTCTCGCGCGAGGGTCGCCAGCTCCTCGTCCCCTGCCGTCTCCACAAGTTGCTGGGCCTCCTCCAGCTGGCGGCTCACCGCCTGATAGCGGCGAAAAGCTTCCACAATGGGCTCCAACTCCTCCCGTTCCTGGCTGAGCGTTCGGAGCCGGGAGAGATCCATCGCCACCGCGGGATCGGCCAGCATCGCGGTCAGCTCTTCATATCGCTGTTCAACCGCCTCCAGTTTCTCCAACCAGCGTCGTTCCATACGGGACCCACCAACTGGGAATTTCAGGATATAGAGCCCAAATTTCCCCTCCTCCTTCCCACCAGGGGAGGGATGATGTCATGACTCGGTTTTGCTGCCATTCTCAATTCCTAAACGGGCCAGGGCATTCCGGGCAGCCTCCCGGGTGGCTTCCCGTTTGCTGGTCCCCTGGCCTTCTCCTACCACTTCCTCGCCGATCAACACCTGAACCGTAAAGCGGGCCGCGTGGGGAGGACCTTCCACCGCGACCACCCGATAGATGGGCGTCTTGCCCCGGATGGCTTGACTCCAATGCTGTAAGCGCCCTTTAGGGTCATGCCACTCCAGATCCCTCAGGGCTTGATCAATGGCCTCTGGAAGCAGTCGACCCATCAGGCGTTCCACTGCCGGCAATCCCCCATCCAGATACAGGGCTCCCAGCAGCGCCTCGAAAGCGTCCGCCAAAACGGAGGGACGGGTCCGGGCGCTTTCCGCCTCTCCTTTCCCCAAGCGCAGCCAGCGGCCCAGCTCCAGCGCCTCCGCCCAGGCGGCTAGACGCTCCCCTCGGATCAAAGCGGTGCGCAGTTCTGTCAGGCGCCCTTCAGACCAATCGGGGAATCGACGGAACAGGTCCGTGCTGACGACCAGTTGAAGGACGGCGTCCCCCAGGAACTCCAGGCGCTCGTTATCGCGGATCCCCTCATCGGGATGCTCGTTGACATAGGACCGGTGGGTCAGGGCTTCCACCAGAAGCACCCGATTTTGGAAGGACCGGCCCAGGCGTTTCTCCAGGAGCAAGAGGGGTTCTTCTTCGGAAGGGGCAGCCTGGGGCGAAGCGGGAGACAACCCGCGAGGCGCACGTTCTTCCTGCTTTTCACGAAGACGCCCCCAAAGACGTCCAATTCGAATCCACCAGTTCCCCATCCGATGGTTCCTCAAGGAAGGATAAAACGAAGAGGTTTCGCAGGGATGAGAAGCGCGAATGGCACTCTTCTGAGCTTCGCCCCCTGATCGGGTCATCCTTCCCCGAGGATTTGAGATGGAACGGGCCGCCTTCAGCAGCCCACCCCATCCCAAACCCTCCGGGAACCCAGTCTCAAAATAAAGGGGGCAGATCCTCGATCTGCCCCCCGGATGGAGCGGGCGACGGGAATCGAACCCGCGGCCTTTGGCTTGGGAAGCCAACGCTCTACCAACTGAGCTACGCCCGCGCGCGTTCTATATAAAAATTTAGCGG
>JAUQQB010000255.1 GCA_030550075.1 Chloroflexota bacterium
CGAAGGCGCCCCGCTCCGCCCCAAAGCCCCCACAGGAAACGAACTGCGTAAGTCCTAAAAATATGGAGGAAGCACTGGTCAAGCAGGCTCACAGCCAAACAAAGAGCTACATCAGGCCGCCCGGGCGCACACGGATGCAGCCTGCGAGCACAGCGCAATACCCAACACACAACAAGCCGGATCGCCGAGAGCGCAACAGGCAAAAAAGCTACATAAACTGCATTAGCGCCCAGCAAGAGTAATAAATTCGAACAGGCTCTAACTCGTCCTGGAGGAGAGCCGATCCCGAATATCCTTCAGAAGCCGAAGCCCGATTCCTAGCAGCACGATGTAAATGACAGTGGCCAGCAAGCCGATAACGGCCGCCACGATCGCAATCGTTGTGACATCCACCATGGCTGCGCCTCCCTTGTCAGATTTTGTGCCCCTGGTCCATAGTGGTCGCTTTGTTTTCGAGATAGCCGGAAAGGCCATATACTCCTATTTTTTCTCTCTCCACGCCACGGAATGGCGGGGGAAGGAGACAGAAAATCCATTCCGGATATTGGTGGAGTCCTTGTCATCCTGAAGCGGCTTTTAACACAGATCACAACCACAGCAGCAGCCGCAACCACACCCGCATCCTGAACAACAACCGCAGCCGCATATTCCTGGAGGAGCGCAAAGCCCTAAGGTGCAACCGCATCCGCAGCATAGACCGCATCCACAGCAACAATTACAGGAACACCCACAGCCTTGCACTCGAGGAGGCAATAAATCGGAAGGAAGCTGAACGAACTTAAGGGACTCAGGCATCGATGTGAGAATCAACTGGTTCCTGGCCAGCGGGATCTGCTCCCTAATCGTTTCTCGGGTTTTCATTAA
This sequence comes from Chloroflexota bacterium, assembly GCA_030550075.1. GTDB lineage: Bacteria > Chloroflexota > Anaerolineae > Thermoflexales > Thermoflexaceae > Thermoflexus. Next base: position 865 of record JAUQQB010000255.1, read on the forward strand.
AGTTATTGCAAGACCTTCCTCGATTTGCTTATACAGTTGAGCGAGCTCTGCTCGATTATTTCCAGCGTGCAGGTTCCTGAGTTCCCGAATGCCTGTAATATAGGCTTCCAGATGCTCTACTAGATCCACACCGTCCATCCTATAAATCATAATATCAACGACAGGGGCCGGAAGCCGATGACCGATCATACCGGCCAACGTGTTGACTTGATGCTGACCAATATTAATCCCTATATGATATTGTGGGTGATGAAGCGCAAGACTATAAATAGTCATTTCATTCAACTTACCATTCTGCCCGGATTTGATTTGAAGGGTCAGCCTTTTAATTTGGAAGGATGGAACCTCTCCATCTTGATGAACCTCATTGCGCAGAATCTCTTCCCGAATAAGATGAACCTCAGACTGAGGACGTGAGCTTTCTCCATGTATAGTTGCTCGGAGACATTCCTTGCATTGCCATGCTTTAGCAATATACCAGCCATGTTTGATCCTTTTGATTTCTGAAATATTCACGTGGAAATCACCAGGTGCTCCATATTCGGATGGATTCTTAAAAAGAGGAGACTCAGGTGGAACCGTAAGGGCAATCCATCCACCAAGGGCCCCCAGGGCACGGCCGAGGAAGGTGCGCCGTTCCCAGTCCACGCCCAGCACCGGCCCTCCGAAGCGGGCCACAAGCTGCGCCACCCGCAGGGCCCGCGCCGGGCCCAGGATCCGGACCAACCGCATCCGCATCGCCAGGCCCGCATAGACCCGCACCCGCTCCCCTTCTTCCTCCAGGAGCATCGGCTCCCATCGCCAGCCGGGCCGGACGCGGTTCAGCAGGGCCTGGACCTCCGGTTCCCGGAGACTTCGCACCCGCAGCCGCCCTTCGCTCAGGGCCTCCACCTCCCGCGCCAGGGCGGCGCATAAAGAACACCCCGCATCGTAGAGCAAATAATGCGCCATCGCCCACCTCCGCTTGCGAAGTTTCTACTTCCATCTTATCGCCTTCGGCCTCAGCCCGCGTCCCCATTTTATGGGGACATGCTGTCCCCATTTTTTGAGGAAGGGAGGTTAGAGGGTGAGCTCCTCGCCGAGGGGTGGGGGATCTTCCCGGTTCAGGAGGGGGGCGATGAGGGGATGGTCCAGCCCGCCCATCCGCACCCACTGGCGGAGGGCGACCCGGTCGGGGAGGTCGAGGCGATCGAGGAGGCGGCGGAGGTGGGTGCGGAGGGAGGCGGGGTGGAGATGGAGGGCCTGGGCGATTTCTTTGTCGCTCCAGCCGCGGGCGACTCCCAGGGCCACAGCCCGCTGGCGGGGGGAGAGGCTCCCCCAGGGATCCCCATAGCGGGCCCACCACCCCTGAACGACGCGCAGCGCCCCCGGAGACCAGGTCCAGCGGCCCTCCAGGGCGGCCCGCAGCCGTTCCCGCAGGACCGATAGGGGAAGGCCGCTCCAGAGCGCCGCCCGGGCGCCGGCCCGCTCGGCCAGGGCCAGGAAGGCAGGGTGGAGCTCATCGAGGATCACGATCCCCTCGAGGGCCGGATGCGTAAGGCGCAACTGATGCAGCAGGCGCGGGCCGGATGAATCCGGAAGGGCGAAGTCGAGAAGGAGCCACGCCGGAAGATGCTCCCGGCATCGGCAAAGGGCATCGGCGGCCGTGCGGGCGATCCAGCAGGGAGAATAGCCCTCCGCCTCCAGGAGGGTCTGAAAGCCCAGCGCCCGCAAGGTGCACCGGCTCACCACAGCGATGGCCATCGCCGCCCTCCTTTCCCCAATGGAATTTTAGAACTTCTTAACATTTCGGTCAAGAGGTTCGGGAGGGAGATAGCGCCTTCGGGAAATGTCTGCGGGGATGGAGGCCACGGTTCGATGAAGGCTCCCATTTCGATATACCCGGGAGCCCGCTCCATGGTTGGGGGATAAGGGGCATTCCGCAGTTGGCTGAGGAGAACGGCGAGGGGAAGGAGGCGGTTCCCCGTCGCCCAGCGGCGGGGAACCGCCCTATCGTTCCGGGCGCCGCGACGTCAAAGGTCAGAGAAATGGAGGCCGCCAGGCGGCCTGGCCTTCGGCCGGGCGTCAGGGAGCGGTCTGGGGCTCCGACGCTCGTGGCCCGCGTCCCAGGCGTTCCGCCAGGACGTCCGCCAGGGTCGGGCGGCCGATCTCCTGGATCTCGTAGCGCACCCGCATCACCGGATGCCGCACCCGGAGGATGCGGGTGAGATCCACCGGGGTGGCGGCCAGCACCAGATCGCAGGGCGTCCGGTTGATGGTCTCCTCCAGTTCCCGGATCTGCTCGGCCCCATAACCCATCGCCGGGAGCACCGAGCCGGTTTGCGGGTAATGCCGATAGGTTTCCTGGATGCTGCCCACGGCGTAGGGTCGGGGGTCGATGATCTCGGCCGCGCCGAAGCGACGGGCGGCGACCACCCCGGCCCCATAGGCCATCTCCCCATGGGTGAGGGTGGGCCCATCCTCCACCACCAGGACCCTCCGGCCGCGGATGGTCCCCGGATCTTCCACGAAGATCGGCATGGCCGCCTCGATCAGGATCGCCCGCGGGTTGGCCCGACGGACGTTCTCCCGGACCTGGGTGATGGCCTCCGGAGGGGCGGTGTCGATCTTGTTGATCACCACCACGTCGGCCATGCGGAGGTTGGCTTCCCCGGGGTGATACCGCAGCTCGTGGCCCGGGCGGTGAGGATCGGCGACCACGATGTGGAGATCCGGGACGAAAAAGGGGAAGTCGTTGTTCCCACCGTCCCAGAGGATGAGATCGCCCTCCGCCTCGGCGGCCCGCAGGATCTGTTCGTAATCGACCCCTGCATAGACCGTGAAGCCGTTGGCCAGATGGGGCTCGTATTCCTCCCGTTCCTCGATGGTACATTCATAGCGGTCCAGATCCTCAAAAGAAGCGAACCGCTGCACGACCTGTTTGCGCAGGTCGCCGTAAGGCATCGGGTGACGGACGATCACGGGATTCCACCCGAGTTCGCGCAGGAGGCGGGCCACCCGGCGGGTGGTGGGGCTTTTGCCGCTCCCGGTGCGCACGGCGCCGATGGAGACCACCGGTTTGCGGGATTTCAGCTGGGTGGCCTTCGGGCCCATGAGCCAGAAATCGGCCCCGGCGGCGTGGGCGAGGCTGGCCCGATGCATCACATACTCGTGACTGACATCGCTGTAAGCGAACACCACGCGGTCGACCTCCAGGCGACGGATCAGGTCGGGGAGTTCCTCTTCGGGGTAGATCGGGATGCCGTTGGGGTAGAGCGGGCCGGCGAGCTCCGGGGGATAGAGACGGCCCTCAATGTTGGGGATCTGAGCGGCCGTGAAGGCCACGACCTCGTAGTCCGGGTTGTTCCGGAAGAACACGTTGAAGTTATGGAAATCGCGCCCGGCGGCGCCCATGATGATGACCCGGATGCGATCCGCCATCGTGATCTCCTCCATGAAGTGGTGTTGACATCGGAAATGAATCGCTCTTTAGCCCCTCCCGGCGGCCTGCAGGGCCATGGGGTGGGGCTAAGTCCGGGGGCGCGCCTTCGGCGCGCCCCCAGACCCCTGACACACGGCTTCATCTGCATTCCTGCGATCTCGCGGCCGGTCTGATCCGGCGGGATCTTTTCAAGCCAGAGCGGCCAGCAGCACGCTGAGCAGATAAAGGGCGATGAGCGGCACCATCACGATCGACATGTTCACCGGATCCACGGTGGGCGTGATGGCCGCGGCCAGGATGGCGATGGCCAGCACGGCGAAGCGCCAGGCCCGCAGCAGCTGACGGGCGGTGATCAGCCGGGCCTTCGCCAGGGCGAAGAAGACCAGCGGCATCTCGAAGCTCAGCCCCAGCCAGAACATCAGGGAGACCACGAACGAGAGATAGCTGGAGGGGCGAGGCTCCGTGCGGATGCCGGCGAAGGTGGTGAGGAAAGGGATGGCCACGGGCATCATCACGAAGTAGGTGAAGGCGGCCCCGCCCAGGAAGAGCAGGGTGGACAGCGGCACCAGGAGGAGGACCAGGCGGCGCTCATGGGGAAGCAATCCGACGTAAACGAACGCCAG
>JAUQQB010000256.1 GCA_030550075.1 Chloroflexota bacterium
CCACGGCCCTTTGGGCCGTGGGGAGGGGGGAGAAAGGGGGGTGGGGCCATTCCGTCCCACCTTTAGAGCTTTCAACTGCGTAACTCCTACGTAATGTTGAATCATTTTGCGCGTGATCCGCGCGCCAAAAGCACATCGCCTCACGCACGCAAACACCGGGATGCAGCGAACGCCCCCAGCTTCTCCCTCGGGCTGGCTATGACCCGAATTCATGCTGGAACCGGGTCTCCTCAATCAGATGAGCAGTGAGCGCGGTCCAGATCCGCTCTGCGGTGATGGGGAGCTCAGTGATGCGGACCCCCGTGGCATCCCGGATAGCGTTGGCGACAGCGGCGGCGCCGGGGACGACGGGCGGCTCCCCGACCCCGCGCGCCCCGAAGGGGCCATGCGGGCTGGGAACCTCCACGATGTGGGTCTCCATGGGGGGGACTTCCGTGGCGGTGGGCAGCGCGTAATCCACAAAGGAGACTGTCAGGGCCACGCCGTTTTCGTCATACCGCAGGGCTTCCCATAAGCCCCATCCCAGACCCTGGGCCGCGCCCCCGTGCATCTGCCCCTCGATCAGCAGAGGGTTAATCGCACGCCCCACATCCTGGGCGATCACCGCCTCCCGAACGGTTACGTGACCGGTCTCAGGGTCCACATGCACTCGAACCAGCATGGCCGCGAAGCCAGGAGCCTGCTCGGTTTGCGCGGAGGAGCCGCGGCCGATCACCGGCTCGAACTTCCCGCCGAACCGCTGAGAGAGCCCGGCCACCTCTCCCAGGCTCATCCGGGGCTCCGGAATTCCCCGCACGTAAATCTGGCCATCCCGGATCTCAAGATCCTCCGGGGCCACCTCCAGGTGCTCGGAAGCGATCCGCAGGATCTGCTGTCGGGCTTCCTCCGCCGCCCGCTGCACGGCCAGGCCGACCGTGTAAGTGGTCTTGCTCCCCCCGCTCGCTCCCGCATAGGGAGCCATATCGGTATCGCCCTGGAGGATGCGCACCTGTTCCACCGGCACCCCCAGGATCGTCGCCGCCAGCTGCGCCATTGCGGTGTGGGTTCCCTGGAGGTCTACTGCGCCGACATAGATCCGCACCACGCCATCGCGATCGACGTGGCACATCGCCGCCGCCGGCTCCAGGCCGCCGTGCCAGCCGCCCACCGCCAGCCCGATGCCCTCCCCGGGCCCTTTCCGTCGCTCCCGCCACAGCGGATGCTCCCGCAGTGCCTCTAAACACGCCCGGAGGCCGATGGGGCCATAGCGCTTCCCGCTGGGAAGCTCATCACCTTCCTCCATTACATTCCGCAGCCGGAATTCCAGAGGGTCCAGCCCCAACTGGCGGGCCATCTCATCCATCTGGGATTCCAGCGCGAAGAGCGCCTGGGGCGCGCCCGGCGCCCGGTAAGCGCCCACCCCCGGCTTGTTCGTCAACACCTCAAAAGCTTCAATCTCATAATGTGGGAAACGATAGAAGCTGCCGAGCAGATTGGCCGCGATCCGATGCGGGGCGCCCGGGAAAGCGCCGGCGTCGAAGATCACCCGGGCCTGGAGGGCCGTCAGCGTCCCATCCCGCTTCGCCCCGGTCTTCAGAGTGATGATCGAGGCATGAGCCGGTGTTCCGACCAGGAATTCCTCGTGTCGGGTCAGCGCCAGCCGCACCGGCCGCCGGACGTGGAGCGCCAGGGCGGCGACCAGTGGTTCCAGCAGGGTGAACTTCCCTCCAAAGCCACCGCCCACCGGGGTCGGGATGACGCGAATCCGATTCTCCGGCCATCCCAGGAAATCAGCCACCTCCTCGCGCACCCCGAAGGGATCCTGGGTGCTGGTCCAGATGGTTAAGGTCTCCGTCGCCGGATCCAGGGCCGCCGTGGCAACATGGGGCTCGATGTAAGCCTGATGGACCACAGATGTGCGGTAGGTGAACTCCAGGATCCGATCCGCCTCCCGGAAGCCCTGAGCGATATCCCCTCGCGTGTAACGAACGTGATCCGAGATGTTGCTGGGCCGGGCCGATGGGGCCTCCTCCGGACCACCGACATCCGCGGCATGGGCCCCGGCATCCGCTCGCGCGCCCGGTCGGCCTCCAGGCCAGATCCGCGGCGCATCCTCAGACATCGCCTCCAGAGGATCGATGAGGACCGGCAGCGGATCGATCTCCACTTCCACCTGCGCCGCCCCGTCCGCCGCTGCGGCCTCGCTCTCCGCCAGCACCACGGCCACCGGCTGGCCATAGTAGACGACCCGCTCCCAGGCTAACAGAGCCCGGGCATGGCTCTCCGGCTCCCGCTGGAACCATGGGAGATCGGCTGCCGTCAGCACGGCCACCACACCCGGGACGGTGCAGGCGCGTTCCGTCCGGATGAAGCGGATGCGGCCGTGGGCATATGGGCTGAGCACCAAGCGGGCATGCAGCAAATCCGGCAACCGGAGATCCGCCCCGAACTTCAGACGACCGGTGACTTTCAGATGTCCATCTCGCATCGGGATCCGCTGACCGATAATCATCCTTGCACCCTCCCTGGAGGTTGGATGAGGAAGACTTGCACCACTGGCTACCATCCGAAGGGCGAATGGATCCCTTCCCGCTTGCGTAGGGGAATGATTAACGGTGCAACTCCTCATCCTGCGCGATGCGCCCTTCCCGAACAACAATTTTCCCGCGCTTCACCACCGCGTGCACCAGATTCACCCCATAGCGATAGGCCAGGTGCCGGTAATCGCGCGCATCCAGGAGCACCAGGTCCGCCTGCTTGCCGGGCTCCAGGCTCCCGATCTCCCGGCCCAGGCCGATGGCGCACGCGGCGTTGAGGGTCGCCGCGGTGAGCGCTTCCGCCGGGGTGAGCTTCATATATCGGGTCGCCAGGGCCATCATCATCGGCATCGACTCGCACCATGAGGTCCCCGGGTTAAGGTCCGTAGCGATCGCCAGGGCGCCCCCCGCATCGATCAGCTGTCGCCCCGGCGCATAGTGTCCGGTCGCCAGCCCGAAGGGGGTTCCCGGGAGCGTCACGCCGATGGTTTCCGAACGGGCGAGGAGCTCCAGATGTTCCGGTGGCGTGCTCACCAGGTGATCGACGCTGATCGCCCTGAGCTGCACCGCCAGGGGCGTTGCGCCCAGCGCCGGTTCAAACTCATCCGCATGCACCTTGAGGCCGAAGCCCAGCGCCTTCGCTGCCTCAAGAATCCGCCGGGTCTGATCCAGGTCGAACGCCCCGCGTTCACAGAACACATCGCAGAACCAGGCTGCCCGTCCATCCGCCCAGGGAGGAGACCAGGGGCCCTCCACCGGATATCGCTGGGCAGCGATCCGCGGAAGCATCTCCTCGATCAGCTGTCCCACATAGGCCTCCGGGTTCTCCCGGTGTTCCTCTGGAACCGCATGGGCGCCCAGGAACGTGGGCACCAGGTCCAGCGGATGAGCGCCGTTCAGATGATGAAGGACATCCAGGAGACGGCGTTCCGTTTCCCACTCCAGCCCATATCCGGTTTTCGCCTCCGCCGTGGTGGTGCCGTGCAGCAACATTCGATCCATCCGGGAACGGGTCTCGGCGATCAGCTGATCGCTGGAAGCGGCACGAGTCGCCCGAACGGTGGAGAGGATCCCTCCTCCGGCCCGGAGGATCTCCAGGTAGGTAGCTCCCTTCAGGCGCAGCTCGAACTCGGCGGCGCGATCACCAGCCCAGACCAGATGGGTGTGGGGGTCAACAAACCCCGGGACCACGACCTGATCCCGTGCCTCCAGGATCTCCGCTGCCTCGGTGATCTGAGCCTCCACCGTGGATGTGGGGCCTACGGCGACGATCCGGCCATCCCGGATTGCAACTGCCCCATCTGGTATGAGCTCCAGGTTCCCCATCGCCATCCCCCGCACCGGCCGATGCCCCAGCGGGGTAACCACCTGAGCAGCGTGACGGATAAACAGATCAACGCGCATTGCTTCTCCTCAGGACGCCGGCGGAAGATTTCCTCGTTCTATCCATCGCATAAAGAACGGGGAGCGCTCATCCCCAGCGCCCCCCGCTAAAGAGCATCCGTCAGTCCATATCAAGTCCCCCCAGCAAGACCACGCGAAAACACCCGGGCCATCACTCACCGATAATCTCCTCCGGCTCCCCATAAAGTTCCCATCCCATCCAGCGGGCCTGCTCCGCAACCCCCGGCTCATACCATGGCGTTACCAGAATGCGTCGCTGCACTGACCGGCCGGTGTGCTTCTCATAGAACCTCACCTTGCGCTCCAGCGTCGGGAGCGTCTCCCGCCCCGCAGAGGCTTTTAGCTCGATCACCATAACCACCCCGTTTCGGATCACCACGTCCAGTTCCACTGTGGCAGGGTAGCCAAATACCTCCCCTTCAGGATCAGAGGCGGTCCACCGTTCCACCTGGAATCCGATGTCTCGCAGAACAGCCCGCATCCCTTCCCGCCAGGCGGCCTCGCTTCGTAATCCCCAGCGTGCGCCAAAGGCATTCAGGCGGCGCAGGATCCGCTGTTCCATCCGATCCAGCCGTTCTTCTGTGCGTCGCTGCGCCTCGGCCAGGGCAGCCACCATTTCCCCTAACTTCCTAAGCTGCTCCTCCGTGCGTCGCTGAGCCTCCGCCAGCTGCTCCACCCGCTCCTCCGTGCGCCGCTGAGCCTCCGCCAGGGCAGCCACCGCTTCCTCAAGCCGTCCCACCCGCTCCTCCGTGCGTCGCTGAGCCTCCGCCAGCTGCTCCACCCGCTCCTCCGTGCGCCGCTGAGCCTCCGCCAGGGCAGCCACCGCTTCCTCAAGCCGTCCCACCCGCTCCTCCGTGCGTCGCTGAGCCTCCGCCAGCTGCTCCACCCGCTCCTCCGTGCGCCGCTGAGCCTCCGCCAGGGCAGCCACCGCTTCCTCAAGCCGTCCCACCCGCTCCTCCGTGCGTCGCTGAGC
>JAUQQB010000257.1 GCA_030550075.1 Chloroflexota bacterium
TGGGGAGGGGGGAGAAAGGGGGGTGGGGCCCTTCCGCACGCTTCGCGGGAGCTCCGAACGGAATGCGGCCCGGCTGAATAGTTACGCCCAAAACCTGGGTGGGAAGATCGGCTCAGCACCTTGTTGGGCATCGGGGTAAACTTGGTGGTTAGGGTGGTGGGGCAAGCAGCAAAGCCGCCCCACCACCCTCACTTTTCGTGGGCTTCTTCCTGCCGCTCTGCAGCAGGAAGAGAAGGACGCTGGAGGTCGCCGGCGAGGATCGGTGTGCGTCCATGCAATCCCAGATCCCTATCCGGAGGGGCCAGGATGTCTCGCGTGGCCGAACGGGTGCAGCATTTCACGGAATCCGTGATCCGGGAGATGACCCGGTGGGCGCATCAATACGGGGCCATCAACCTGGCCCAGGGGTTCCCGGATTTCCCGGCCCCTGAAGCCCTGAAAGAGGCAGCTGCCCGGGCGATCCTGGAGGACTACAACCAGTATGCCATTACCTGGGGAAGCCCCCGACTGCGGGCGGCGATCGCGGAGAAGTATCGCCGTTTTTATGGGATGGAAATCGATCCGGAGCGCCACATCACGGTATGTTGCGGGGCCACCGAATGCATGATCGCCACCTTGCTGGCCCTGCTGAACCCCGGGGACGAGGTCATCATCTTCGAGCCCTTCTATGAAAACTACGGCCCCGATACCTGGATCAGCGGGGCAAAGCCGATCTATGTTCCCCTGCATCCGCCATCATGGACGTTCGACCCGGATGAGCTGCGCCGCGCCTTTTCCAGCCGGACCCGGGCGATCATCCTCAACACGCCTCACAACCCGACAGGCCATGTGTTCTCCGATGAAGAGCTTCGCCAGATCGCTGAGCTATGCCAGCATTATAATGCTTACGTGATTACCGACGAGATTTACGAGCACATCGTTTACGATGGACATCGTCATATCCCCATGGCTACGCTTCCCGGGATGTGGGAGCGAACGGTCACCATCAGCGGGATGTCGAAGTCTTATGCGGTAACCGGGTGGCGTATCGGGTGGTGCATTGCCCCTGAGGATCTCACCAGCGCGATCCGCAAGGTCCACGACTTCCTCACCGTGGGCGCCCCCGCCCCGCTCCAGGAAGCCAGCGCCGTGGCGCTTCAGTTCCCGATGGCCTACTATGAGCAACTGCGGGCGGATTACGACCGACGCCGGCATCTGCTGATGGAGGCGCTGGAGGAGCTGGGGTTCGAGGCGTGGTGGCCCCAGGGGGCGTATTATGTGATGACCGATTTCCGGGCCCTCGGAACGGAGGATGACACGGCCTTCGCGATGCGCCTGGTCCGTGAGATCGGGGTGGCGGTGGTGCCCGGTTCCAGTTTCTACGCCCATCCGGACCGCGGGCGCACGCAGGTTCGGTTTGCCTTCTGCAAACGAGAGGAGACCCTCCGCGAGGCGGTGGCCCGCCTCCGGCGGTTGAGGGCATAGCGAGTGAATGGGATGGGGTGGATGGCGAAGCAGTCCACCCCATCCCGCCGATCTCCAGGAGCGATCAGGCTCGTGCTATTGCTTCGCTCAGGGCCCGACGAAGCGCCTCCGGATCCACACCGGGAACCGGAGCCTGGGCGTAATCCGGGCGGCCGCCCCCTCCTTCTAAACCCAGCCGCCCGAGGATCCGCCTCAGGACCTCCCGGGCATCCATGGGGATCCCCGGGCCGCAGGCGACAATAAGGAGGCCATCCGCGCCCCCGGAGGCCAGGAGGACCAGGCGGGGACGTCCCTCGCTCAGCCGTCGGGCCAGTCGGGGCAGGAGGCCGGGGGGTAGCTGAGGCCACACGTGGGTGAGGATCTCCCCAAAGGAAGCGGGCTGAGCCCTCTGTTCGAGATCGAGAAGAACGAGATCCAGATAGAGCTCCTGGAGGGCCATTAGCGCCTTCCGGGCTTCTTTCAGATCAGCCTGCAATGCCCGGATGGCCTCGGGCACCATCGCCTCGCCCACGCTGAGGGATCCCGCGGATTCCAGAAGGAGGCGATGCTTCCTCCCGTAATCTCGCAGCGCCCGCCAGCCGCAGAGGAAGCTCACCCGGGTTTCGGTTCCCCGCCGTTCCAACTTCACGATCTTGATCGGCCCCACCTCCCCTGCGCACCGCACATGGGTCCCCCCACACGCGCTTCGATCGAAATCCACCACCTCGACCACCCGGATTCGGCCTTCCGCTTTCGGCGGGCGACGTAAGCCTAGCCTTTCCACTTCCTCCGCTTCCACGAACCGGGCTCGCACCTCCCGGTTCTCCAGGACCACCCGGTTGGCCAGCTCTTCCACCGCTTCAATCGCTGTAGGCGGGAACCCAACCTGATCCAGATCAATCGTGACCGCTTCCTCCCCCAGATGGAAGGACACCGTTTGCGCCCCGGTGATCCGCAGGAACGCCTGAGATAAGATGTGTTGGCCGGTGTGCTGCTGCATATAATCGAAGCGACGTTCCCAGTCGATACGGCCCTCCACTTCCCGGGCCTCCAGCGGGTACGCCAGGATGTGAAGGATCGCCCCATCCGTTTCCCGCTCGATCACCTCCACCACAGGGATCCCGTTCAGGGTTCCCTGATCATGGGGCTGTCCTCCACCGGTCGGGTAAAACGCCGTCCGATCCAGGATGACCGCTGGTTGACCGTTATGCTCGGTGAAGGCTATAACCGTAGCAGCAAACTGCTGCAGGTAGGGATCCAGCCAGTAGAGCCGTTCGGTCATGAATAACCCTCCATCCCTGATGGTGTTCACAGTGAAGACTGAAAGATGTTGGTGTCCTATCCTCCGGATTTCCTTCCCCGGAGTCTCCAGGCTGTGGGGAAGGAAATCAGGGGTCTTTAGCGGAGAGCCATCGAAAGCGCAATCCGGGTTTGCATTATACTGGATAAGAGCTGCGCAACGGATTTTCGTGCTGAAGGGACTCGAGCCCGGACCCAAAGCAACCAAGCACTGTCGCGACGATCTTCCAAGCCCGAGGCACCTATGGCCCTGCATCCTCTGGAGGAAGCAGAGGTGATCGATCTGATCACCTGGGGCCGGCGAACTGGGCGGCCCCATCGGGTGGAATTGTGGTTTGTTTATCGGGATGGAACGGTTTACCTGATGGCCCATGCCCGAGCCCATGGGCGAGGGACGGACTGGTATCAAAATTTGCGAGCGAACCCCTATGTGGTGATTGAGGCAGAGGAAGGGCGCTGGGAAGGGGTGGCGGAACCGTTGTCACCGGAATGGCTTCTTACCGTGACGGACTGGTTCCGTGAGAAATATGGCGCGGGAACCGTTCGCCACTGGTATGAGGGCACCCCCCGCTTGCCAGTGCGGGTACGGCTACAGTCGTGAAGGGCTCGCGCAACCAGCTTTCCCTTGCGGGGTTGATAGATAGCCAAGTGCGGTGGTGGAGCTTTTGGGGGCTGGGCGGGTCGCCTTCAACGATCTTCCTAACCCCAGGATTTCTTTTATCCCCCCTCCCCACCGCCCAAAGGGCTGCAGGAAGAGGGAATCAAGGGGTGGGGTCCTTCCACCGCTTCCCACGGGCTGCAACCTAATGGAACTCCCATCCAATTCAAGTGCAGAGAGGGAAGGCGATGGCTTCGCCTTTTACACAGCTCCAGAAGATCCTGAAACACGAAGTCCAGGACGGCTACCGAAACCGGATTGTCATCGGAGGGATCGGCCGGTTCGCGGATCACTGGTATCGCCAGGCTCGCGCCTCCCTGAAGGAGCATGATCCAGAGATCCTCCTCCTTCTGGAGGGGATTTATGCGGATCTTCGACGCTACGAAGCCGCGGATATCGAAGAACGCCGGCGTTTAATCGAAGGGATCGAGACCCGAATCCAGGAGGCCGTGGAGCGTGAGCGGGAGCTCCGCACCTCCCGGCCAGCCCCAGCAGCGAAAGAGGAACTGGCGACACCTCCATCTCCGGAGCCTGCGCCGGCTCCACCCGCCCCTCTTATGGAGAAACCGCAGGAGGAGCCCTCGATGCCTGTACCGCCTCCGCGGCCGGGGCGAACCGCGCCCCCCCGCGCGCGCTCCCGGGAAGCCCCTCCGGTTCCCCCGAAACTGGCAGCGAAGGTGGAGGCCCTGGGGCTGGATGCGCCCGTTCACTTGATCCACGGAGTGGGCCGCGAGCGGGCGCAGCGTCTGGCGCGCCTGGGGGTACAGACCATCCGGGATCTGCTGGTTCTGCTTCCTCGACGATACGTGGACTTCCGGGCCCTGAAACCGATCCACCGCCTGCGGATTGGGGAAGAGGTGACCGTGATCGGCGAGGTGATGGATATCGGGAGCAAGCAGACGGGGAACGGCCTCACCATCATCAAGGCGCTGCTTACGGATGGTTCCGGGGTCATCGAGTGCACCTGGTTCAACCAGCCCTATCTGCTGGATCGCATTAAGCCGGGCCAGTTTATCGTGGTGAGCGGGCGGGTGGATGAGTTTCTCGGCCGTCCGGTGTTCCGTTCCCCGGAGTGGGAGCCGGCCGACCGGGAGCTGTTGCACACCGCTCGTATTGTTCCCATCTATCCGTTGACGGAAGGCCTCACTCAGCGCCTGATGCGGTCGATCCTCAAGCGGGTAGTGGATTACTGGGCGGATCGGGTGACGGATCCGATCCCCGCCTGGATCCGGGAGGCTTACGATTTCCCGGATCTCCCCACCGCGTTGAAGCAGGTCCATTTCCCCGAGGACTGGGAGCCACTGGAGAAGGCGCGTCGGCGGCTGGCCTTTGATGAGGTGTTTTACCTGCAAATCGGCCTGCTGGGAGTCCGTCGGCGATGGCGCAGCGTCCCGGGGCGGGCACTGGCCTTCGATGAAACGACCCTTCAGCGGGCGATCGAAGCCCTTCCCTTTTCCCTTACGGGTGCTCAACATCGGGCCTTAGATCAGATC
>JAUQQB010000258.1 GCA_030550075.1 Chloroflexota bacterium
CGTTGTAGAAGAAGGCCGCCCCGATGACCAGGAAGGCGATGAGGCCAATTCCCCACAGGGCCTCCTGGATGGCGATGTCGGGGATATAGGGCACCCGCTTCTCCGGCGGGACCTTGCGGGCCGTGTCATCGCCTACTGCCTCCATCTCTGGCGGCAGGGAGAGACCGTGGCGGACCACCTTGTAATAATGGACGAAGAACACAAAGAAGAGGAGAAGCGGCAGGAAGATCACGTGGAGCAGATAGAACCGCAGCAGCCCCGCCGCCCCAATATCGGGGGCTCCGCGCAGGATCAGGTTGACGATCCGCCCCAGGGCCGGTGGCGGCGTGGCCTCCGCCATGCTCGTCCCGATGGTCACCGCCCAGTAGGAGAGCTGGTCCCACGGCAGCAGATACCCGCTGAACGACAGGAAGAGGGTGAAGACCAGCAGGATCACCCCTGTGGCCCATGTGAACTGGCGGGGCCGTTTGTAGGAGGCGGTGAAGAAAGTGCGCAACATGTGCAGCATCACCGCCACCACCATGGCCTCCGCCCCCAGCCGGTGGATGTCCCGCATCAGCTGGCCGAAGGGGACGTTGTTCAGGATCCGGAGCATATTCTCGTAGGCCACCAGGGGCGATGGCGTGTAGAAGATCATCAGGAAGATGCCGGTGATGGTCTCAATTAGGAAGAGGTAGAAACTCAACAGCCCCAGCCGGAAGGTGGGGTAGAGCCGGGTCACCGCCTCGTGGTAGAAGGAGGGCTTGATGTGGAGGATGAACCCCTCCGTGTGAGGCTTCACCCGCGGGTTAGGCCGGGGCGGGGGTTCGCCCCGGAGGATGTTGCGCACTTCGGTGAGCGGGATGCCGGCAGTCACCCGGGTGACCAGCTCGTCAAGATGCATAAAGATCACCCGGCGCCATCCGTACTGCTGCACCTCTTTTTGCAACGTCGGGATCGGTTCAGGCCACCGCAACGCCATCGAGCTACCTCCCGCGATTATGCTCGCTTCTTCTCCGCTGGCTTGCCCAGGATCTTCTTCCCGGTGTCCACCTCAATGATCAAATTCGGGTCCGGCACCGGGAGCGGATTCCCCTGAGGATCTGTCTGGGCCACCACCCGACCGCTGGCGTCCTTCAGATAGATCACGAAGCGATCCAGATCCCGGGGGGCCGGCCCCTCAATGTAGGTGCCGTCCAGCTGGAACTTGGAACCGTGACACGGACACTCAAAACGGAAATTGCTGGGCGCCCACTTGTAAAGACAACCCAGATGGGTGCAGACCTTGTAAATGGCGAGGATCCCTTTCTCCGTATTGACCAGCCAGATCTTGGCCTCGGGGAACTCCTTGGGGCCCTCACCGACCCGAGGCAGCACCTCCCCTGCCCGACCGAAGGGGAAGATCCCTCCGAATTCGCCGACCCTGAATCGGGGCAGGGCGAACAGGACGCTCAGCCCGCCCATCTCCGCCATAAAGAGGGCCATCGAGGCCGCCCAGACATAGGTTAAAAACTCCCGCCGGGTGATACCCGGCGCCGCCACCGCTGGAATCGCCTGCGCCTCCGCCATCTATCCCTCCTTCGCCGGTTACGGATCGCCTCCCTTAGAGCGAGGTCGGTCGCTTGCCAGCCAGAGGATCCACACATCGGTGTGGTGACTCGCGAACCCTTGTCAACTATAGCACGGAGCTGGAAAGAGCGTCAATCCAATGAGCCAAAAATTTGAAGCTGTTCTCCAATTAGAGCAGGGCTTTTCAGTCATCATAATTCGGGTCCGGCGAATGGCTCCACCGATATTGGGGCGAGCCGGGCGCCTTTAGCACCCAGCTTGCCCCTATGGGAACGCTCAGACGATTGAAAAGCACCGCAATTCGGGGAAATTTCAGGGTATGAAGGCACGCCTTCAGCGCCTGGCCCAACCCCAAAACCTGGGAAAGCAAAACCGCGTAGTTCCCAACCCGATTGGGCTTCCTCACATGATCCAGCAAGCCCTATGGGCCGCGGATCCGCGTTGCCAGCGTTTTCAGCAACAGTGTCCCATAGCTTCCAGGCGGCAACTCAAAAACCAGGAGGGCCTCCCGCTTCTCAGGCTGAAGCTCCTCAAGCTCCAGGGCCAGAGGCTGACACCAGACCGGCCGTTGGGTCGGTGGCGGCGCGTCCTCCAGCAATGCTCCCCGTCGGAAATGAGAGAGCGACAATCCCTCCTCCGCCAGCGCCGCGGCCATCGCCTCGGCCCACGGGGATTCATACCGGGCCCGTCGATGGGGCAATGCTACACTCGCCTCTGTATCCTGAGGCCGCTCGAGCGGCACCGGGAACTGCGCTCCCCGGATCTCAATTTCAACATGAGGAAGCAATGCCCATATCCGGCGGAGCATGTCGTTCCAGATCCAGGCCCGATAGGCATCCACCCATAAGGCCCGCAGGCGCGCGGGGATGCGGCGCACGGCCCCCCGCCAGTCCGTCGGATGATCGTTCAGAAACGTGAGCACGCTCCGGTAATTCGATGGGCGGGGGGCTCGCTCTCGCATTGCGGCCCAATTCCCCCACAGGCCTCGCGCTTCCGCCTTGAAGGTCCGCACCTCCAACGGATCACCGACCATGGGGATGGCGAGGTAGATCCGGAGGACCTCCTCCGCCTGGCCCAGGAGGAGCGGCCGGCCGATGAAGCCGGCTTCGGGGCTCCACGATCCGAAACGCTGATCGTCGAAATAATTGGGGAAGCCGTGGGTGGCGAGGGCCGTTACCGCTGCCGGCAGCCGCTCGATCTCGAGGTCATCCAGCTCCCGGAGCCGAACCACAAACCGGTTCCCCCGCAGATCCTGGGGGCGCAGCGGGCGGTCCGCCTCGCCGATGCGGACCGCCTCGAAGCCGCGGCCTCGAAGCCGGGCCGGCCCCCGACCCCGGACAGCGGCCGTCTGAATGGCGATGGCCTCCCGGTCTTTGAGGGCGGGGAAGATCACCGCCCGCTGAGGCACCCCCAGCCGCGCGGCCAGCTCCGCCTGGACCTCCAGGGTCGTTCGCTCCCGCTTGCGCACCCGATAGAGAACATATGGCCCCCCGGGCCGGAGCGGGAGCTCCACGATTTCTTCAACCAGAAAATCCTCAGGGCGAACTTTCCAGCGCACACTCGTTCCAGGGAATGGTCCGGCGTAGGACAACTGCGAGCAGTTGTCCTACGGGTCGTCCGGAAAGCTTTGAGATGAATGTTGAGAATATCCAGGACTCCCCCATCATCGGATCTCAAACCAAGCAGGTGGAGCCCAACCCCAAATCCCCCACGAATCCCTATCCGGCATTCGTGTATTCGTGCTCCATTCGCGGACGGCACCCTCCCCTCCAGGACTGGGAAGGCCACCTTCGGCGGCCCTCCCAGCCTTAGGAATGCGGTGCCCCGCCAGCGGACGAGGCTTAGAGATTGGGAATTCCCAAAGAGTCGGTTGTCTTGGGGACCCAGGCCCCAAAACCGCGGGAAATGGTCAGCTGCGTAACTCCTGAGAAAAGCCGACGGCAAAGTTATTTCCCCACCGAAGTCACTTCCACCGGACCGATCCGTTTGCCCCTGAGGACGGCGCGCACGGCGTCCGCGAAGCGGTTCAGGGTTTCGTCAACGATTTCAAGAGTATGGGCCGCGCACGTGAACCAGGGCTCGCGGGGATCGACCTCAAACATCACGCCGCGTTCATAGCATGCCATGCCGATCTCGGAATAGAGCTCGATATCGCTGCTCATGGTGTCCCGGTGATCCCGTGGGGTTCCCTCAAAGTTCAGCAGGAAGCTGAACATGTTCGGATGGCCGGAGATCGCATGGGGGATGCCGGCTTCGGTCAGGATCTCGCTGATTCCCCTCATCAGCCGCTCGCCGGCTTGAGCGGCCCGCTCCAGCGCATCCGTCGTCTCCAGGATCTCCAGGGTGGCATCCGTCGCAGCGGTGCCCACCACGTTCCCATTATATGTTCCAGCATGGGCGACCGCTCCCGGCTCGATGGTCATCATGATCTCCCGCTTGCCACCGATGGCGGAGATGGGAAACCCGTTCCCCATCGCCTTGGCGTAGGTGACCAGGTCCGCCCGCACCCCAAAGAACTCCTGCGCTCCGCCTCGGGCGATGCGGAAACCGGTTTTGACCTCATCGAAAATCAGAACGATGCCGTATTCATCGCAGAGACGACGCAGGAAAGGAAGGAATTCCGGATGGGGCATGATGGCCGCGCTGTTGCCCAGCATGGGCTCCACGATGATGGCGGCGATATCCCCCCACTTCGCCTTCACCGTTCGCTCCACCGCCTCGAAGTCGTTGAAAGGCAGCGTGATGACCAGGTCGGCGATCACGCGCGGGATGCCGGAGCTGGCGGTGAGGGGGATCGGGGAACGGCGGCTGCCCATCGCCTGCCGGAGGGCCATCGCGGTGGAGAAGAGCAGATAATCGTGGTGGCCGTGATATTGCCCCTCGAACTTAATAACCTTCTCCCGCCCGGTGTGAGCGCGGGCGATCCGCAGGGCGTGCATGGTGGCCTCGGTTCCCGAATTCGAGAAGCGCACCATATCCACGCCGGTCATGCGGATGATTCGCTCGGCAGCACGAATCTCCCAATCGGTGGTGGCCGCGAAGATCACGCCATCCCGGATCGCCTGGCTGACCCGTTCCACGACCGTGGGGTGGCCGTGACCCAGGATCACCGGGCCATAGCCCAGACGGTAATCCACGTAGCGATTGCCGTCCAGATCATAGATGTAGGGGCCCTCGCCCCGGCTGACCACGAGGGTCTGGTCATCCCCCCAGTAACGGAAGTTCGAGGTGACTCCCCACGGCATCACCTCTTTCGCACGACGGAAACGCTCCCGGGTTTTCGGCCATTGACGCATGGCGACCTCCTGATCGGGTTTACGGAATAGGA
>JAUQQB010000259.1 GCA_030550075.1 Chloroflexota bacterium
CGACTCCCCCAAAAACCCTCAGGAGAAAACCAACTGCGTAACTCCTAAATGATTTTTTCTTCCCCCTGCCCACGGTCTCCTGGCCGTGGGCAGGGGGAAAGGTCTGGAGAGCCCGATATCCAGAGGCTGCGGTGGCCCCTCGGGCGTAGTCTGCATCCCTCCTCGACCTTACGCGGGGACGGGAACCCGGGCCTGGGCCCGTTCCTGGGCATCCAGGGCAGCGATAGCGGCGATGAAAACGATGTCCTGCACCTCATCGCCGGTCTGAAGGACGTGGACGGGCTTGCCCATCCCCAGGAGAATCGGCCCGATGGCCTGGGCATTGCCGAGCCGTTGCAGCAGCTTGTAGGAGACGTTGGCCGCCTCCAGATCCGGAAAGACCAGGACGTTGGCGTCCTTCACCCGGCTGAACGGATAGCGTTCCTCAATGATCTCCGGCACCACCGCCGTATCTGCCTGCATCTCCCCATCGATCAGGATGTCCGGCCGCCGCTGCCGCACGATCTCCACGGCCTGGCGCACCTTCTCGGAGAGCGGATGGCGCGTGCTGCCGAAGTTGGAGAAGGAGAGCATGGCCACCCGCGGCTCGATGTCGAACCGCCGGGCGAAATCCGCCGCCATGATGGCGATCTCCGCCAGGTCCTCCGCGGTGGGCTCGATGTTCACCGTGGCATCGGTGAAGAAGTAAACCTTTTCCTTCACGATCATAATGTAAAGCCCGGCGACCTTGCGCACGCCTTCGCGGACCCCCACCACCTGCAGGGCGGGGCGGATGACGGCGGGGTAATCATAGGTAAGGCCGGAGATGAAAGCGTCGGCATCTCCCATCTCCACCATCATCGGCCCGAAGTAATTGGGCTCCAGCAACAGCGTGCGGGCCAGGGAGAGGGTGACGCCTTTGCGCTGGCGCTTCTCGAACAGGCGCCGGGCGTATTCCTCCAGCCGCGGGAACTCCGGCGGGTAAACGATCTCCGGGCTACAACGCAGGCCCAGCTCCTCGATCCGCCGGCGGATGACCTCGGGGCGGCCGATGAGAATCGGTCGGCCGATCCCTTCCTCCTGAACCAGCGCCGCCGCCCGCAGGATCTTGGGCTCCTCCCCCTCCCCGAAGGCGATCCGCTTGGGAGCCGCTTTGGCCTTATTGATGATGAAGCGCATCACCTGAGTGCCCTTGCCCAACCGGGCGGCCAGGCGCTCCCGATATTCCTCGATGTCGATGTGAATCCGGGCCACGCCCGTCTCCATCGCCGCCTGAGCCACTGCTGGGGCCTCCCAGAGCATCACCCGTGGGTCCAGCGGCTTGGGGATGATGTAATCCGGCCCGAAGCGCAGGCTCTCCAGCCCGTAGGCTTTCAGCACGCTGTCCGGCACATCCTCGCGGGTCAGGGCGGCCAGGGCCCGGGCAGCGGCCAGCTTCATCTCATCGTTGATCGCCCGCGCCCGAACATCCAGGGCCCCGCGGAAGATAAAGGGGAAGCCCAGGACGTTGTTCACCTGGTTGGGGTAATCGCTGCGGCCGGTGGCCACGATGGCGTCGGGGCGGGTCTCCTTCGCCAGCTCATAGCGGATCTCGGGGTCGGGGTTGGCCAGGGCGAAGATGATGGGGCGCTCGGCCATCGTCTTCACCATCTCCGGGGTGAGAACATCGGCCACGGAGAGCCCCAGGAACACATCCGCCCCCCGGACGGCCTCCGCCAGGGTCCGGGCGTCCGTTTCCACCGCAAAGCGTTCCTTGTAAGGGTTCATCCCCTCCTTGCGGCCCTTGTAAATCACCCCCTTCGTATCCAGCATGATGAGGTTCTCTTTGCGCACCCCCAGCTTTACCCATAGACTTGCGCAGGCAATGCCAGAGGCTCCGGCCCCGTTGATCACCACCTTGATCTCATCGATGCGCTTGCCCACCAGCTCCAGGGCGTTCAGCAGGGCGGCCGCCGAGATCACTGCCGTCCCATGCTGGTCATCGTGAAAGACGGGGATGTCCAGGGTAGCCCGCAGGGTTTCCTCAATGTAAAAACATTCTGGGGCCTTGATGTCCTCGAGGTTAATTCCTCCGAAAGTCGAAGCGATGGCCTGCACCACCCGGATGAGCTCATCAGGGTCGTGGGTGTTCACCTCAATGTCGATGGCGTCCACATCCGCGAACTTCTTGAAGAGCACTGCCTTGCCTTCCATCACTGGCTTGGAGGCGAGAGCCCCGCGATCCCCCAGGCCCAGGATGGCCGTGCCGTTCGAGATCACCGCCACGAGGTTCCCCTTCGTTGTGTATTCATACGCCAGGTCCGGGTCCTTCTCGATCTCGAGGACCGGATAGGCGACGCCCGGGCTGTAAGCGAGGGAGAGATCCCGCTGAGTGATCATCGGCTTGGTGGGGACCACCTCCAGCTTGCCGGGGCGGCCTTTACGGTGATACTCCAGCGCGTCTTCGCGGAGCATGGAAACCTCCAGGGTTTCAGTCTGAAGTCCGGTCCGCACGGCTGCGAGGCAGGGCGCTCACAGCCGTTGGCTCCCCTTTTCAGGATAAACCCGGGCGATCTCTTCAGCAAACCTGATGAGCGAATTGAAATCTAACAGACCATCTTTTTTCAGAAGAAGCTCTCGGTGCGTGTGGGGGGCACGCCTTCAGCGTATCCCCAGGCACCCTGCGGAGGGCAGGCACGCCCCTACAATTCCAGCCAGGCTCGGTTACAATAGCGTTACAGGCAGGCACCTCGCGAATGGGGTGAAGGCCCATGGCCATGCCCAAAGGACATCATCCGCTCTGGGAGCTTCGATCCCGGCTATTTACGATGGATCCTTCGCAGCTGGGCATCGCGCCTCAGCCGGACTTGGCGGAGGTCTGGGGGGTTCTCATGGAAACCGGGTATCCGGACGGCCCGGTCACGCTCCTGGTGATCGCGGATGGAACCGTGAGTCTGTATTTCCCAGCCGGTGGAGGGATCATCGGCGCAGGTGGCCATCGCCCGGTATGGGCCGCCGGGAAGGCGTTGCTGGAGACGGCGGAAGATGTTCTAGACTTCTTCGATCAGCTCAGTGACCATGGTTTCCCCAGGCCGGGCGAGGTGCGCTTTCATATCCTGACCTATGGCGGGCCGCGCATGGCCGGCGGACCCGAGGAGATGGTTGCAAAGGGAGCGGGGCCGCTCTCCGTCCTCTTCTGGGCGGGTCAGGCGGTCATCACGCAGATCCGCTTGATCGAGCAGAGGCGGAGGCAGCAGTGAACGCTGCCGGTTGAAGGCTCCCCCGCTGGATCACAGGCTGTGCGCTCTTTATCCTCTCGGATTCAGGGGGAGGCCTATTCTCATAAAGGGGCTCCGACCAGTATCCGGATTCGTTGCGGATTCCCCAAGAGCTAAACTTTTTAATTCCCCGATGCCTGGAGGTATCCGGATGCGCTTATGGGGAACCTCAGAGGGTTCATCGCTGGATCCAGCCTTCGAGCGGTTGAACGCATCGCTTCCCTTCGACCGGCGTCTGTATCCCCAGGATATCCGTGGCTCCATTGCCTGGGCACGGGCTCTGGCTCGGGCGGGTCTCCTGACGCCCGAGGAATACCATGCGATCGTCGCCGGCCTGGAAGCGGTGAAGACGGAGCTGGACACCGGTGCCTTCACCTTTCATCCCACCGATGAGGATATCCATACGGCCGTCGAGCGGCGGTTGACGGAGTGCATCGGCCCAGCCGCTGGCAAGCTACACACGGGTCGGAGCCGCAATGATCAGGTGGCTACCGATTTGCGTCTCTTCCTGATGGAGGCATGGCCCCGATTGGATGAGGGGCTGCGAGAGCTTGAAGAGGCGCTGGCGACGCAGGCAGAAGCCCATCTGGACCTGCTCATGCCAGGCTATACGCATCTTCAGCGGGCCCAGCCGATTCGCTACGCCCACTGGTGCCTCGCCCACGCCTGGGCCTTCGAGCGGGATCGGGCACGATTGCGAGACGCCTACCCGTATCTGGCGACGCTTCCCCTGGGCAGCGGTGCTCTCTCCGGAACGCCCTTCCCGGTCGATCGAGAAGCTCTGGCTCGGGAGCTGGGCTTTCTCTCCGTTTCTCCCAACAGCCTGGACGCGGTTTCGGATCGGGATTTCGTCGCTGAGTTCCTCTTCATCGCGGCGATGATCGGCGTTCATTTCAGCCGACTGGCGGAGGACCTCATTCTCTTTGCCAGCGCGGAGTTCGGCTTCGTAGCGCTGGATCCGGCTTACACCACCGGCTCCAGCCTGATGCCCCAAAAGCGCAACCCCGATGCCCTTGAGCTGGCCCGAGCCAAGGCCGGGCGTCTCGTGGGCCACCTGATGGGATTTCTGCTCGTGCTGAAGGGCCTCCCTTCCGGCTACAACAAGGATCTGCAGGAAGATAAAGAGCCGGTCTTCGACGCAGTGGATACCCTGGAGGCCCTGCTGGCCGTGCTTCCCGGTTTGGTGCGGACCATGCAGCCGCGGCCGGAGCGAATGCGGAGCGCGCTGGAGGAAGCGATGCTGGCTACAGAGCTGGCGGATTATCTGGTGCGTAAGGGAGTTCCATTCCGGGAAGCGCACCGCGCGGTGAGTGGGTTGGTGGAGGAATCCCTTCGCGAGGGTAAGCCGCTTTCGGCTCTTCCTGTGGAGGCGATGCGTCGTCATCATCCTGCCTTTGACAGCGATGTCTATGCAGCCCTCGATTCCGAGGCCGCCGTCGAACGCCGGGCCATCCTCGGCGGCACCGCGCGTGGTGCCATCGAGGCACAGATCCAAGCCTTGCGAGCGCGTTGGGCGACCTGATGATGGCCCGTAGTGCTTCCTCCGCATTTGATTTTTCGTTTTGGCTCCCTGGGGGTTTGGGGGCGAGCCGGGCACCTTCGGTGCC
>JAUQQB010000260.1 GCA_030550075.1 Chloroflexota bacterium
CCCAAAGGGCCGTGGGGAGGGGGGATAAAAGAGATTCCCCAGGGGACCAAAACCAAAAATCAAATCTGGAGGGAGCAGTAGTCTTCGATAGCCCACCCTCATCCAGCCTCCGGTCCGGCTCCCCGACTCCGCAGAAAACAAAGAGGCCGCTTCCAGAGTGGAAGCGGCCTCTTCCGGCGGGCCGTCGCCGATCAGCGTTCACCGGAGGTGATGCGACGGCCCGCCTCCTTCAGGTCTGTCCGACGTTTTTCGTCCATGTCGCATCACCTCCTTTCTGTGGGATGGCGCATCCAGGGGGCGCAGGCGGCTGCATGGAGGAGATGGGAAGCCTGCGCCTGTGATAGGCCGATCATGCACGGAATCGGCCCGGATGTCAACTTTGGGCAGTTCCCCTTTCCACGGCTCAAAGGGTCGTGGAGAGGGAGAATAAAAAATCTTTTTTGGGCTGGGCAACCTGCCCAGCCCCAAAAGCCCCCTTGCCGGAATTGCGCAACAGGTCTATCGACTTCGGGGTCGGCCGTAAAGCCACCAGAAGCGATCCCGTGGGAAGATCGCTTCCAGGGCCTCCTCCCACAGGAAAGGACCCGGCTTCCAGTTTCGCCGTAGCGCCTGATCCAGCGCCCGCAATCGACTGCGGATTTTCTCCACATCGGATCCGAGGCGTTCCCCCTCCTCCAGCAGCAGTTCGATCTTTAAGCGAATATGCGCCTGAGCTGGATAGCTCGCAGCGACCTCCTCCGGATGCCTCTCATAATCCTCCAGATACCAGGTCCAGGCATCCAGGCGGCTGCTGAGTTCCCGTTCCAGCTTTTGCTGATAGCGGGTCCGATGAACTTCTCGCACCTGTTCCAGCTGGACTTTCAAAGTCTCCAGCTCTGCCTGGGCCGGCAGTGGGAGACGGGCCCGGAACGCCTCCAGCCGTCGCAGGCTCTCTAACAAGCCGCCGAGACTGAGTGAGGGAAAGGTGGCTGAGAAAGGACGCAGGGGCCAGTAAACCAGGTCCGAGGCCAGATAGTCTTCCAGGGCCGCCATCCCTTCCCGAACAAAGGTCAGTTCATCTTCCGGTTTCATGGATCCTCCTGCTCCGGCGCTGAAGTCGGGCGGAAATCTCCCCGACGGCAGGTCCTGGGTCTTCCTTCTTTACCTTAGTCCTTGCTGTGGAGCGGTCTCCCTCTATGGCGGATGGGCTCCCACCCCTGAGCAGGTGGCCTGGCGAATCGCCTCCACCAGTTGGGGAAGCAGCGTCTCCAGATCCTGGGAAGTGTCCACCTCCAGATAAGGTCGACCGATGGGCTCCATATAACGTCGCATCCGCTCGTAAACCGACCAGGTGGCCTCACTGGCATCCTCGGGATGGCGCTGACGGCTCCGTCCCTCCAGACGATCCCGCACCACTTCGGGTGGGGCGGTGACGAAGAGGATCACGAGGGGGATCCGGAGGCGGTCCGCAATCTGGTAGATCAGGGCGCGATGGGCTTCGATCAGGTTGGTCGCATCGAAGATCACCGAAGAGCCCTGGCGCAGGAGTTGCTCGATGAGCACCCGGCACACCTGATGGACACGCCGGCTTTCGTTCAGCGTATGCCGGGGCCATTTGAACAGGATCCGCCGCACCCGATCGGACTCCACAATAGGGGCCGGGAGAAGAGCGGCCAGCCGGCGGGCCAGGGTGGATTTCCCGGTCCCGGGCAGGCCCACCATCAGGATCAACCGGGGGTGAGGGGTGGGGATGGGGCGGATCTCTAATGCCTGAGCCGCCCGCCCGGCCATCGCCTCCGCTTCTCCCCGGGAGAGAGGATACGGGGAAGGAACTCCCAGGCTTCCATCCCGCCGCGGCGCGCGATCCAGGCTTTCTTCACGGAGCTTGCCCGGTTCCGAAATCGCCCGGTCTTCCATCCCCATTGAACTCCAGTCGCCAGTGGTTTTTGGAGCGGCGGGGCCACCCTCAGCCGCCCCGCCCCGCTCCAAAAGCCCTGAATGAAGGATCCGCGAATCGGTCCAGAGTCCAGGCAGAAAGTCGCATATGGCGTAATGGAGGTGGTGGCTCTCCTTCCAGGTTTTTCGGTCCGAGCCGCCCGGCCCGGACCGAAACCAGATCGGGGGAAGGGTCCCTTTCGCTCTCTTCCATAAAGCATGACCCGAAGGGGCGACTACCCATCATTTGCCAGGAGCGTTCAATCGAATTATACCGGAATCACGGTCCGGCAGGTCAACGGCCTGACTTCTGCATCCTGATGCGGAGGCGGGAAGCGTGCGCAACCCGGAAAAACCACCGGTTCCCCCTTATCTGGTCCTGCTTGTCGGCCTCCTGGCCGTTTCGATGTCTTCGATCTTCATTCGTTTCGCCCAGCGGGAAGCCTCCTCCCTGGTCATCGCCGCCTATCGCCTGACCCTGGCCACTTTACTGATCCTCCCGGCGGCCTTCCTGCGGTATCGCCATGAGCTGAGGCAGGTAACCCGCCGGGATCTCCTCTGGATGGCGCTGTCTGGGGTCTTCCTGGCCCTCCATTTCGTGACCTGGATCACCTCGCTGGAATACACCACGGTGGCCAGCTCGGTGGTGCTGGTTTCCCTCTCACCGGTCTTCGTCGCCATCGCCGCGCCGGTTTTCCTGCGAGAGGCGATCACTTCCCGGGTGATCCTGGGGATCCTCATCGCCCTGGCGGGGAGCGCTGTGGTGGGCTTCAGTGATGCGTGTTCGTGGCCGCCGCTGCGTTGCACCTTAGGAGAGGGCGGCCGTCTCCCAATGGCTGGCAACCTCCTGGCCCTCATCGGGGCGATCATGGTGGCGGGCTATTTCATGATCGGCCGCCGGGTGCGCAGCCGCTTTTCCCTCCCGGTGTATATCGGCTTCGTCTACGGATCCGCCGCCCTGGTCTGCCTGCTGATCGTGGCCGGATCCGGGCTGCCGATCCTGGGTTATCATCCTCAGACTTACCTCTGGATGACCCTGGTGGCGATCTTCCCCCAGTTGATCGGGCACTCCTCGTTCAACTGGGCCCTGCGCTACCTGCCTGCAGCGGTGGTCACGGTAACCACGCTGGGCGAGCCCATTGGCTCGACGATCCTGGCTTACATCATTCTGCAGGAGGTGCCCACGTGGATCAAGATCCTGGGCGGGAGCCTGATCCTCACCGGGATCGCCATTGTGTCCCAGGAGAGGGGAGGATGAAAGCGGAGAGGCCATTGGGCTTCGTTGGCCAGCTGGAGGATTGGGGGACGAGGAGCGACTTCATGGCCTGGCCTGTCCTTTCCTCTCTTCGAAGAAGAGGAAAATGGTAAACGGATCAGGAGGAGTTTCCATGCCGATCCATCCGCCGGAGCCTTTTCGGATCAAAGTGGTGGAGCCGCTGCGACAGCTTTCGCGGGAGGAGCGGCGGCAACGTCTTCGGGAGGCCGGCTATAACCTCTTTCGCCTGCGGGCGGAGGATGTATTCATCGATCTGCTGACGGATTCCGGGACCGGGGCGATGAGCGATCGCCAGTGGGCGGCGATGATGCAGGGCGATGAATCCTATGCCGGTGCCCGGAGTTTCTACCGGTTCCAGGAGACAATCCAGGAGATCACCGGCTATCCTTACGTGGTGCCGGTGCATCAGGGCCGCGCTGCGGAGCACATCTTCTTCGCTGTCGCCGTGCGGCCCGGCCAGCGGGTCCCCAGCAACAACCATTTCGACACCACCCGCGCGAACCTCATGGCCCGCCCCGCCGACCCGGTCGATCTGGTCATCGACGAAGCCTATGATCCCACCCTGGAGCATCCCTTCAAGGGGAACATGGATCCGGCCAGGCTGGAGGCGTTCTTCGAACAGGTGGGGCCTGAAAACATCCCTTTCGTGATGCTGACGCTGACCAATAACACCGTGGGCGGACAGCCGGTCTCCATGGAGAACGTCCGCACGGTGGCGGCGATCGCCCACCGGTATGGGAAGGGGCTCTACCTGGATGCGGCCCGGTATGCGGAAAACGTGTATTTCATCAAGATGCGCGAGCCGGGCTATGCGGATCGTCCGGTGAAGGAGATCGCCCGGGAGCTCTTCGGATACGCCGATGGCTGCCTGATGAGCGCCAAAAAAGACGGACTGGCCAACATCGGCGGGTTCATCGCCCTGAAAGATCCCGAGCTCTACGAGGCCCTGTGCGCCCAGCTGGTGGTCCGGGAAGGATTCCCCACCTATGGAGGGCTGGCCGGGCGGGACCTGGAGGCCATCGCGGTGGGGTTGCAGGAGGCGCTGGATGAGGATTACCTGGCCTATCGGATCGCCCAGGTGCGCTATCTGGCGGAATCCCTCCAGCAGGCCGGGATTCCGATCGTGGTGCCTCCGGGAGGACACGCAGTGTACTTAGACGCCGGCCGGTTTCTCCCCCATATCCCTCCATCCGAATATCCAGGACACGCCCTCGCGGTGCACCTGTATCTGGAAGGGGGGATCCGGGGCGTGGAGATTGGCAGCGTGATGCTGGCGCAGGAAGATCCTCAGACCGGGCAGGTGATTTATCCTCGCCTGGAGCTGGTGCGGCTGGCGATCCCCCGACGGGTTTACACCCAGAGCCATCTGGATTACGTGGCGGAGGTGTGCGCTCGGGTCTACGCGCGGCGGGAGCAAATCCGGGGGTTCCGCATTGTCCGGGCACCAAGGCTCCTGCGCCATTTCCTGGCATGGTTCGAGCCGCTGGGGGAGCTCGGATAACCGCTTTCCGGGCGGGAGGCCGCTACTCCCATCGCCAGACTTCCACCTCATCCCCCGCCTGAAGGCCGTTCAGGTCCAGGGGAACCATCACCAGGCCGTCCGATCGGGCCAGGGTGAAGATCATATTGCTTTTTCCGAACAACGGCTC
>JAUQQB010000261.1 GCA_030550075.1 Chloroflexota bacterium
ATAG
Organism: Chloroflexota bacterium; assembly: GCA_030550075.1. GTDB lineage: Bacteria > Chloroflexota > Anaerolineae > Thermoflexales > Thermoflexaceae > Thermoflexus. The sequence goes on from JAUQQB010000261.1 coordinate 5, forward strand.
GGCACCCGTTGCATCGCGCGGCGCATCGCCCGGGCGCATCCCACGATCTCCGGGATCGTCTCCCCTTTCATCCGCAGGGCGATCAGGAAAGCGCCGATCTGGGCCGGAGTGGCCTCCCCCGCCATGATCGCCCCCATCGCCGCCTCGGCTTCCTCCATCGACAGATCCTCCCGCTTGACCAGCCTGGCAATCGCCTCCCGGATCATCGTCCACCTCCTGCACTAAGCTGAGACTTTGCCTGTCCGTGAAGAGTGGTCAGGTGACCAGCGTATCCTCCAAGGACCAGGAAATTCCGGAGCAGGCGCAACCCCTCCGGCGTAAGGACCGATTCTGGATGGAACTGCACGCCGAAAGTGGGGTGAACCCGATGCCGCAGAGCCATGATTTCACCCTCGGGCGTGCGGGCGGTGACCTCCAGGACCTCGGGGAGCGGTTCGGTCACCAGAAGGGAATGGTAACGGCCCGCCATGAACGGGTTCGGCAGACCGTCGAAGAGGCCCCGGCCGTTGTGCAAAACCGGGGAGGCCTTGCCGTGCATCAGCCGCCCCGCCCGAACCACCCGGCCGCCGAAGGCGGCGGCGATGGCCTGATGTCCCAGGCAGACCCCCAGGATGGGGACCCGGCCGCTCAGCGCACGGATCACCGGGATCGTCACGCCTGCCTCCTCGGGCCGCCCCGGCCCGGGCGAGATCACGATGGCGGAAGGCTGCAGCTCGATGATCTCCTCCACATCCATCGCATCGTTCCGGATGACCCGGAGCGGCACATCCGCGCGCCCGCCCTCCAGGAGCAGCTGGCCCAGGAGCTGAACCAGGTTGTAAGTGAACGAATCGTAGTTATCAATAACCAGGAGCATCTCAGCCCTCCTCATCCCGGATGGATCCGCTCTTCACGCTGAACGGGACACATCCCCGGGGGCTTCATGGGCTTCCTCAACCGCCAGCTGCATCGCCCGGGCCTTGTTCCGCGTTTCCTCCTCCTCCCGCTCGGGGATCGAATCCGCCACGATCCCCGCTCCCGCCTGCACAATGGCCGTGTTCCCCTGCACCATCACCGTGCGGATGGTGATGCACCAGTCGGCGTTCCCCCGGACATCGAAATACCCCACGCCGCCGGCGTAAGGCCCGCGCGCGGCACTCTCCAGCTCGGCGATGATCTCCATCGCCCGCACCTTGGGAGCCCCCGAGACCGTCCCTGCGGGGAAGGCGGCCGCCAGGGCGTCAAAGGCATCGCAATCGGAGCGCAACCGCCCGCAGACCGTCGAGACCAAGTGCATCACGTGAGAGTAGCGCTCCACGACCATAAACTCCTCCACCCGCACCGTCCCGCAGGCGGACACCCTCCCCAGATCGTTGCGGCCGAGATCCACCAGCATCACGTGCTCGGCCTGTTCCTTGGGGTCCGCCCGAAGCTCCGCCTCCAGCGTCCGATCCTCCTCCGCTGTCCGGCCCCGGGGCCGCGTCCCGGCGATCGGCCGGATGGTGGCCTCGCCATCCTCCACGCGCACCAGCATCTCCGGCGACGCGCCGATCAGGGCCAGATCCTCGCTGTTCCGTCCCAGGCCGGGCAGATGGAGGAAGAACAGATAGGGGGAAGGGTTCAGGCGGCGCAACGTCCGATAAATGGCAAAGGGCGAGACCGCGATCGGCCGGCTCCAGCGTCGGGCGAGGACGATCTGAAAAGCGTCCCCGGCCGCGATATAGGCTTTCGCCGCCCGCACCATGGCATGGAAGCGATCCGCATCGGTGTGCGCGCGCCATGGGGCGGCATCGCGTGACCGGCGAGCGGGCACGGCATCCGGCGGGGGAGGATTCTTCAGGCGTTGCAGAAGTTCGGCCAGACGATCCTCCGCTTCCTGCTCCCTTCCGGGCTCCGTCAGGCTGAACATGGAGAGGGTCTGGGTCACGTGATCAAAGGCCAGCAGGATCTCCACCTGCATCAGGATCGCGTCCGGGAACGCCAGGCCCGCATCGGGCGCGCGGGGCACCCGATCGAAGAAGGCCGCCATCTCATAGCTCAGGTAGCCGGCCAGCCCGCCGATGAAGCGCGGCCAGGGTTCCCCAGCGCGCTCCAGGGCCATCGCCGCCATGGCCTCCCGCCAGATGGCGAAGGGATGGATCCGGCGCAGATCATAGACCCGGTGTCCCTGCGCCCCGATCTCCTCCATCTGATCCCCATCCGCCCGATAGATCACGCGGGGCATCAGGCCGATGAAGGAATATCGGGCCAGGTAAGCGCCACCCTCCACGCTTTCGAAGAGGAATGAGGGTCCCTGCGGATGCAGCGCCTGATACAGGCGGATAGGCGTCCACAGGTCAGCGGACATCGTTCGACAGATCACGCGCATCCGCGGCAGAACGCGAACAGCGTTTCCCATGGAGAACCTCCGGTTTGAAGCAAGACCGATGCTGGACGAGTTCGGCGATGGGCGCATATAAAAAAAGCGTCCGTCCCTCCGTGAGGGACGGACGCTTTTTGAGCCCCGTGGTGCCACCCTCCTGAGTCCGGCCTATGCAGCCCTTTCTGGAAACAAAACACCCTCGCCGGTGAGGCGAGGGTGTTGGCGCTGGCCAGCCCCACTCTTTCGCGGGGACGGGATGGCTTTCCATCCGATCCCCTCCGCCCAGATAACGGTGGCGACTCCGGCCAGGACTACTATGGGCGAGATCCGCCCGGTTCGTCCGGCGACTCCCGGGCCCATTCAGCCCCGGCGTGCGCAGCGGGCTCCCACCTCCCCCCGCCTCTCTGGACGCCGGCCCGAGGCCTACTCCTCCCGTTCACCGTCCTTCAAAAAGGCTCTATTTTGCGTATAACTATACGCAGTTCTTCCCGCTTTGTCAACTGGCCGAAAACCACCCAGGGCGCTTCAATTCTCATGCACAATGCAGAGCGAGCATCGCTTCTCACTTCAACCCATATTCTTCCCACCGTCGATCCACCAGTGCCCGGATCTCGGGGCTCATCTCGATTCGCTCGGGCCAGCCCCGCGGATGCCCCTCCTCCGGCCCCTTGGCCGTGGCATCGATCCCGATTTTCCCCCCATACGCTCGCAAGGGCGCGACATGATCGAGATGATCCACCGGCCCTTCCGCGATCACCACATCCCGCTTCCAGTCCACGTTCCCCAGCACCTGCCACGCCACCTCCGATAAATTGTGGACGTCCACCCAGCTATCCACCACCACTATGCATTTCGCCAGGCTTAATAGCCCTAAGCCCCACAGGCCGAAGACCACCTTGCGGGCATGACCCGGGAAGCGCTTGCGGATGCTAACAATCACCAGGTTATGGAAAACCCCTTCGGCAGGCATGTTGTAATCCACCACCTCGGGAAGGAACAGGCGGACCAGTGGAAGGAACAGCCGCTCGGTGGCTTTGCCCATCCAGTAATCCTCCATCGGCGGGCGGCCGACGATGGTGGTGGGATAGATGGGATCCCGCCGATGGGTGATCGCCGTGACGTGCATCACCGGGAAGAGCTCCGGTGGCGTGTAATAGCCGGTGTGATCGCCGAAAGGGCCCTCCATGCGCTGTTCCCGGGGATCGATGTAGCCTTCGATAACAATCTCGGCATGGGCCGGGACTTCGAGGGGTTGGGTGATGCAATGAACCATCTCCACGGGCCGCCCCCGAAGCCATCCGGCGAGCAGATACTCATCCATGTCCGGGGGAAGCGGCGCGCTGGCTGCCCAGATGCAGGCGGGATCTCCCCCCAAAGCTACCGCAATCGGAATCCGTTCCACCCCCACTTCCCGGGCAGCCCGTTCATGCTCTGCGCCACCCTTATGGATCTGCCAGTGGACCCCCAGCGTGCGCTCATCATGGACTTGAAGGCGATAAAGTCCCACATTGCGCCTGCCGGTCCGCGGATCGCGGGTGATCACCTGGCCCAGCGTGATGTAACGCCCGGCATCCTTCGGCCAGCACTTCAGGATCGGCAGGCGATCCAGAGAAGGACGTTCTGTCTCCACGATCTCCTGACAGGGCGCCTGAGCGACCCTTCGGGGGCCAAGCCCGATGCTTCGCAAGGTTCCCAGCACCTGGCCCAGGCGCTGAAAGGCTTCCCCCAGGCTCTGGGGGAGCTCCGGGCGCAACAACGTTTCCAGTCGCTGTCGGAGCTCCTCCAGATCTTCTACGCTCAGCGCCCAGGCCATGCGCTGGCGGGTCCCAAACAGGTTAATGGCCACTGGGATCCCCTTACCATCCACATTTTCGAAAAGGAGTGCCTTGTTGCGAGCGAGGGGTCCTTTCATCAACCGGTCGGCGATCTCGGTGATCTCGAGCTCGGCGGAGACTGGGGCACGGATGCGGATCAGCTCCCCTGCTTGCTCCAGACGGTTCAGGAAATCCCGAAGATCTCGATCAGCCATCCGATCGCCTCCTTACGGTGTGGATACCGAATCAGACCCGAGATCCAGCGCGAAAGGGGGAAGGACAGAGGATGCGATTCAAAGGCGGGTATGATTATAGCGACGAAGGCTCGAACTCCAAAGCTTGAAGGAAGCAGGAAATGAGGCAGCACAATTCACGAGGAAAAGCGAAGGGAAATCGTTGGCCTGCGCCAGGGTGGGCGAACTTTCGCAGGGATGTAAGAAGGAGAACCAGAAATATTTTCCGAGGTTGGGCTGAGGCCGAAGCCCCCAGCTCTGGAAGCCTCTATCATAAGGTATTCGTATCAAGCGTTCGTAAGAGCAGGTTTCTGGGCCTGCCCCCCGTCTCTGCTCCCCGCTTAGGCCCCGATGCCAGCCCCCTCCGATATTTTTAGGACTTACGCAGTTCGTTTCCCATGGGGGCTTTGGGGGCGGAGCGGGGCGCCGAAGGCGCC
>JAUQQB010000262.1 GCA_030550075.1 Chloroflexota bacterium
GGCGCGCGGCTCGCCCCCCAAAAATTATTTTTTACCCCCCCTCCCCACGGCCCTTCGGGCCGTGGGGAGGGGGGATAAAGGGGGGTGGGGCCCTTCCCCACTTACAGGGTAGGTAGTTACGAGAATTTGCACCTCATCAGGAATGTGATCCCCGTAGAGGGCATCCCGGCCTGGGCGCTGGTCGCCTCGCACTTTCCTAACGCGCCCAGGCCTCCAGCACGAAGCGATAGAAGGCCTCGACCTCCACGTCCACCGCCACCCGGACCCGCCGCCCGCCGGGCTGCCGCACGAGGCGACCCTGACTCCGGCCTTCGGTGTGCACGGCGATCTCCGCCTCCTCAAAGGTGAAGAGCTCCGGGCGGGCCAGTGCGGCCGTGGTGAGGACATCCCACATGCAATAGCGGGACCACGCGACGGTGGCGTAGCTCTGGGCGGCCAGATCCGAGAGGGGGTAGCGACGCTGGCGGGCCAGACGTCGAAGGAAATCTGCGGTTACCGGGACTTTCTCGGTCACATCCAGCGGGAACAAACGAAGGGGGATCGTGGAAGCCAGCACGCGCTGCACGGCGGGGGGATCCCAGTAAGCGTTCCACTCCGCGGTCCCATCGTGGCCGGGCTCGATCGAAGGATCCACGTTCCCCGGCACATCCAGTGCCCCGCCCATCCAGAGGACCTCCTCGATGCAGCCTTCGATCCCGGACTCCTGATCCAGCGCCTGGGCCAGATTCGTCAGGGGGCCGGTCACCAGCAGGGTGACGGGCCGGGGCGCTTCCCGCACGCGCCGGATGAGAAAGGCGGGTCCCTCCTCCGGCGCCAGGGCTGGCCCCTCCTGCTCCTCCTCGTTCAGGACGGGCAGGAGATCCACTATGAAGGCGTCCTTTCGGAAGAAGGCGGGGAAGGGGTTCTGGCCCCGCGCGCGGCTGCGGGCCAGCGGGATCTCCGGGCGGTTCAGCAGGGCGAGAAGTTTCCGGGCCGCGGAGAGGGCAGGCTCCAGGTAGCAATCCGCCGGCGTCACCAGCACCCCCACGACCTCGATCTGAGGGAGGGTCATGAGGAGCGCCAGGGCCATGAAATCATCGATGCCACCGTCCATATCCATCAGCACCAGACGGGAGGGCTCTGACATGCAGGGTCCTCCAGAGAGAGGCAGATTTGGGACAGGACGGTCGACCGGCTCACTCCCGCGCGTAGGGCCGTCCGATGGTGCGCGGGAACCGGCGCTGCCCGATCACCAGCGCGACCACCAGAAGCGTGGTGATATAGGGGAGCATGTTCACGAAATAAAAGGGGATCCGTTCTTTTACCCCGGGGGTGACCGCTACAGCGTAGGCGATCCCTTCGGTGAGGCCGAAGAGGAACGCGGCGGCCAGGGCCAGCAACGGCTCCAGGCCGGCAAAGACGACGCAGGCTAAGGCGATGAACCCCCGGCCGGCGGAGATCTCCTTCACCACCCCGCCGAACCAGGCCAGTGGCATAAAGGCCCCGCCCAGGCCGCAGAGCGCCCCGCCCAGGATGCTGGTGAACAGCCGGAGCAGGTCCACCCGCACCCCGGCTACATCCACGGCTTCCGGCTTCTCCCCAACGGCCCGGATGCGGAAGCCCAGGACGGTGTGATGGAGCAGGATGTGAGCCAGGATCGCCAGCAGAACCGCCACCAGGGTGACCGGGCTGATCTGGCCCACGGGCGTGGTCCAGCGGGGGACCATCAGCTCGCGGGGGAAGATATGGATGCCCGGGAAGGCCCAGAGGCTCATCAACAGATACGGGGTGAACCCTAAGGCGAAGAGGTTTATGCCCATCCCGGCGATGATCTGATCGGCCCGGCCGTAGACCGCCAGCAGGCCTAGGACCAGACCGATGAGCCCGCCCACTACCAGCCCACCGACGAGCCCGGCGATCCCGCTGTTGAACTGCTCCGCCACCCACACCCCCGCCACGGCGGTGATCAGCAGGATGCCCTCCAGGCCGATGTTCACCACGCCGGCCTTCTCGTTCACGCACTCCCCAACCGCCGCCAGCGCCAGGGGGGTCATCGCCAGGAGCCCCGCCTCTAACAGGGAAATCGGCTTCAACCCCACCTGTTCCAGCCCATAAGCGAGAAGCCCCAGGGCCAGGGCGGCCAGCCCGATCCAGCCCAGACGCCGCAGAAGCCCCTTCATCGCCTCAGCCTCCTTCGGAGCATCGTCCAGATCTCGGGGACTGCCAGGGTGATGACGATCAACCCGTTCACCGCCCGGACCAGCTCGGAGACCACGCCGGCGTGGTATTCCATGAAACGGCCGCCGTGCTGGAGGGCGCCGAACAGGATCGCCGCGAGGATCCCCCCGAGGGGGTGATTGCGGCCGACCAGGGCCACGCCGATGCCATCGAAGCCCAGGGTGGCCACATTCCCCAGGGTGGCATAGAGCGACCAGGCGGGCGGGCGGCCGATGATCTGGCTGGCCCCTGCCAGCCCGGCGGCCATCCCCCCGATCAGGAAGCTCCACAGCAACGCCCGGCCGATCCGCACCCCCGCATAACGGGCCGCCTCCGGGTTCTCCCCCACCAGGCGCAGCTCATATCCCAGGCGGGTCCCCCACAGGATGAAATACACGGCGAGGCAGAAAAGGATCGCCACGAAGATCACCGCCGTCAGCGTCGAGCCCTCCGCCAGGATCGGGTAGCGGGCGGTGGGCAGCGCGGGGCGGGTCCGCTCCGCCCGGCCAGGTTCGGCCAGGTAGTAGATCGCCAGGTAAGTCGCCAGGTGGAAGGCGATCCAGTTGAACATGATGGTGGAAATCACCTCATGGACTCCCCGCCCGATCTTCAGCAGGGCCGGGATGAGGGACCAGAGGGCGCCGCCGATCATCGCCACCAGCGTGGCGACGAGGACGTGGACCCCAGGGGGCAGCGGGAGGAAGCTGGCCGCGAACACTGCGCTGACGGCCCCCATATACATCTGGCCCTCGGCTCCAATGTTAAAGAGGCCGGCCCGGACGCCCACGGCGAAGGTGATCGCGGTGAGCATCAGGGGGGTCGCGAAGGCAAGGGTCTCCAGGACATCATCAGGCGTGCCGAAGGCGCCTTGGAAGAGGGCCTGATACGCCTTCAGCGGATCATACCGGAAGGGAAGCATGAGAAGCCCCCCGGCGATCAACCCGATGCTGATGGCCAGCAGGGATTCCAGGAGCGGTCGCGCGCGCCTCATACGGCCCTCCCCTGAGGGGCAACGCCTCCCATCATGAGCCCGATCTCTTCCCGACGGAAGGCCTCTACAGGACCCATCCCCAGGAACTTCCCCTCATACATCACCGCGATCCGATCGCTCAACTCCAGCACCTCGTCCAGATCGGCGGAAATCAGGAGCACCGCCTTGCCTGCATCCCGCATCTGCACCAGCAGCTCCCGGATGTAAGCGGTGGAGGCGACGTCCAGACCCCGGGTGGGGTGCACCGCGAGGATCAGCCGCGGCTCCTTGGTGAGCTCCCGCCCCACCACGAGCTTCTGCTGGTTGCCGCCGCTCAGGGAACGGGCAACGGCCCGGACGCCCGGGGCGATCACCTGGAACCGCTGCAGCAACTCCGCCGCGAACGTCAGGATCCGGGTCCAGTCCAGACGCCCCCACCCGCGCAGGAAGGCCGGCTCCCACTGGCGGCTCAGGATGCTGTTCTCCGCCACATCGAAGTTCAACGCCATCCCGAAGCGGAGACGGTCCTCCGGGATGTGCGCGATCCCCCGGCGATAGGCCTCGATCGGCGTAAGGGGGGTTAAGGGCTTCCCATCCAGGAGGATCTCGCCGCGATGGATCGGGCGCAGGCCGCCCAGGGCCTGGGCCAGCTCGCTCTGGCCGTTCCCTTCCACCCCGGCGATCCCGAAAATCTCCCCGGCTCGCACCTCAAAGGACACTCCCTTCACGGCCAGCAGGCCCAGATCCCCCATGACCTCCAGATCTCGCACGACCAGCACCGGCTCCCCCGGAGGGCGGGGGGAACGGCTCACCCGAGGGACCACCGCCCGGCCCACCATCCATTCGGCCAGCAACTCCGGCGTGGCCTCCGGGGTGGGGATCTCGCCGGTTACCCGGCCGTTCCGTAGCACCACAATGCGATCGGAGATCTCCAGCACCTCCCGGAGCTTATGGGTGATGAAGACGATGGAACGGCCGCCCTCTTTCAGGCGCTGCAGGAAGCGAAAGAGCTCCTCGACCTCCAGGGGGGTGAGGGCTGAGGTGGGCTCGTCGAGGATCAACACCTGGGTCCCGCGGTAAAGGACCTTCGCGATCTCCACCCGTTGCTGCACCCCGATGGGGAGCAATTCCACGGGCACATCCAGCGGGATCGAGAGCCCGAGCTCCTCCAGGAGACGCTGCACCTGATCCCGCGCGCGTTCCCTGGCGAGCCAGAGGGCCGAGCCTTCCTGGCCCAGGAGGATGTTCTCCAGGGCCGTATAAGGGGGGACCAGGGTGAAGATCTGGTGCACCATCCCGATGCCTGCGCGGAGGGCATCGGCAGGGTTCCGGAAACGGACCGGGCGGCCATCGATCCGGATCTCCCCCCGCGTAGGGGGGAGCAATCCGGAGAGGATCTTCATCAAGGTGGTCTTGCCTGCGCCGTTCTCCCCCAGGAGTCCGACGATCTCCCCGGGCTCCAGGCGGAAATCCACCCCGCGCAGCGCTACCGTCCCATCGGGGTAGACCTTATGGATCTCTCGCATCTCGATCCGGGGTCCCATAGGTGTGCGCCGATCGAAATCCTGTAGGAGTTACGCAGTTGAAAGCTCTAAAGGTGGAACGGAATGGCCCCACCCCCCTTTCTCCCCCCTCCCCACGGCCCAAAGGGCCGTGG
>JAUQQB010000263.1 GCA_030550075.1 Chloroflexota bacterium
GGCCCCAAAAGCCCCCAGGAGGAAACCGCCTATATCCGTATAGACACTGCGGTAGAACGGCTGAATAGTTACCTCCCAACTACATAACTCCTGATCATCTGAAACGAAGCGTTAGCAGATCAAGGAGCGATAGAGGAAGCTCAACCTACTGCTGAATTGCCCCCTGACGTCCAGGAACTCTGAAGATGGAGCGATCGCTTCCATGCTCGATCCAATCGGGAGAGAGATCCCTCTCGAAAGTTGCCGGATTTATGAAGGCCGGATCCTGAACCTGCGGGTGGATACAGTGCGCCTGCTTTCAGGGGGGACCGCGCTGCGGGAGATTGTAGAGCACCGTGGGGCGGTCGCTATCGTCCCTGTCCTGGAAGATGGACGGGTGGTGTTGGTACGTCAGTTTCGTTATGCCATCGCCCAGGTCTCCCTGGAAATCCCGGCTGGCACTCTGGAACCCGGAGAGGACCCCCTGATCTGCGCTCGTCGGGAGCTTGAGGAGGAAACGGGCTATCAAGCCGCTCGCTGGGAACAGCTCGGAACAATCTGGCCGACGCCAGGCTACAGCACCGAGGAGATCATTCTCTTCATCGCCCGGGATCTGACGCCGGGTCCGGCGCGGCCGGAGTTCGACGAAGCTCTCAGCGTAGTGATCATGTCTTGGTCAGAGATCTGGGAGGCCATCGAGGGAGGCCACCTGCGCGATGCGAAGAGCATCGTTGCCTTGACCTGGGCTGCCCGTCGCTTGGGAGAAGCGTAAATGGCTGGCGAAGCGACCCCAATCCGCTCCACCCGCTGGACGCTCTCTATATATATCCCGGCTTTCCTGTTCTTGATGGCCGGATTAGGGCTCCTGACAGCCGGCGCTCTGGAGTGGGTCTACGCAGACCGGATTTGGCCAGGGGTTTTCATTGGCGGCGTGGACGTCGGAGGGTTAACGGAAGCAGAAGCCCGTGCTCGATGGGAGGCCACATTGCCGGATCCCCATGGCCCTCTCATCACACTTCAAGGTCCGGGTTTCCGAGAAACGGTTTCGCTGGCCGACCTGGGGGCTCGCATCGATGTCCCGGGCACTCTCCAGGATGCGATCCAGACGGGCCGAGGGAGAAACTTTATCGACTGGCTGGATCGAATCCGAATCTGGTGGGTGGGTCAGGCTGTATCGCCGCGGGTGGAAGTAGATGCCGAAACCCTAGAAGCACGGCTGGCCGCGCTGGCGGCGGCGATTGATCGCGCCCCCCGGGATGCTTCCCTGGAGATCGGGGGCAATGGGGTGATTGTCCATCCAGCGGAGGCTGGGGCCCGTCTAAACCGGGTGGCCGTTCGGGCCCGCCTGCTGGAGGCGCTCTCTACCCTGCAGCCCCAGACGATCGATCTCCCGATAGAGAGCGTGCCGCCTGCGGTAGCCGATGTAGAGCCAGCGCGGACGCAGCTGAGCCAGTGGCTCCAGGGGCCAATCCGTCTTATCGTGCCCACGGAAACCCTCACCGTTTCCCTCTCCCTTCCTGAAGTCGGTCCCTGGGAGCTCTCCCCCGTGGACCTGGCCCGCATGGTCACGGTGGTCCGGGTGGATTCCCCGACCCCGCATCTGGAGGCCCGGCTGGAGGAAGCCCGCCTGTTGGAATGGCTGACCCCGATTACGAAGACGCTGCAGGCAGAGCCGGCGGACGCCCGATTCGTCTTCGATGAAGCGCAACGACGACTGGTCCCCGTGGCACCTTCCCAATGGGGCTATCGCGTGGACGTCGCACCCAGCGTGACGCGCATTCAGGAAAGCCTTTCCATGCCCACTCGAGAACTTCCGATTGCTCTGACGCTGATCCCGCCCCGCTATCCGGAAACGATGACGGCGGAGGCACTGGGGATCACCGGGCTGATCGCTCAGGCCACCACGAACTTCAAAGGCTCCCCTCCCCCGCGGGTGCGGAATATTACCCTGGGAGCCTCTCGGATGCACGGCGTGGTGGTTCCACCCGGGGAAGTGTTTTCCTTCAACACCCACCTGGGCGATGTCAGTGTGGACACCGGTTTCGAGGAGGCATTGATTATCTTTAACGGGCGGACCATCCGGGGCGTGGGCGGGGGGCTCTGCCAGGTCTCCACCACGCTGTTCCGGGCCGCCTTCTTTGGCGGCTTCCCAATCGAGGAACGCTGGCCCCACGCGTATCGGGTGGGATGGTATGAGCGAACCTTCGGGCCAGGGCTGGACGCTGCCATTTTCTCCCCTTATGCGGATTTCAAGTTCCGGAACGATCGGGAGACCCCTATTCTCATCGTCGCGGAAGTTGACCCGGAGGCAGGGACGCTAACGTTTAAGATCTACGGTTCCGACGACGGGCGGAAGGTAACGGTGGAAGGTCCCTTTGTTTCCAATATCGTCCCCCATGGCCCTCCGGTCTACGAAGAAGACCCCACACTGCCGAAGGGGAAAGTGGTTCAGGTGGACTGGGCAGTGGATGGCGCCGATGTGCTGGTGAAGCGGAGGGTCGAGAAGGATGGGCAGATTCTCTACGAGGATCGGGTGTTCACCCGCTATCAGCCCTGGCGGGCCGTCTTCAAGGTTGGCACGGGAGAGCCGTAGCGCTCTGTTGTAAGCCCGGGCGGCCGATCCGGTAGATTCAGAGGATTGCTCCTCCCCTTACGCTTATCTTTTAGAGGCCGGGCCGGGGCCGAAGAACCCAACCCCGAAGAAGCAGACCGGGCGCGAAGGGCTTTGACGCTGAGAAAGGTGCCTTCAGTGGCCTTCACCTTCGTGGTTCCCTAAGGGCGAACGATCAGCTCACTGATCAACACGCTGTTGTTGACGGCGCTGGAATACCCGGGGCTCAGGACAACGACCCGGGCGGCCGGGTTCCCTTCGGGGTAAAGGCCGGTTCGGAGTTGATAGGTCCCGGGCGGTGCGCCGCCCGGGATCAGCAGCACCAGCGGATCCCGCACGATCTGCCCGGGCTGCCAGGCCGGGATCGGCGGGTTGGGTTGCGCATCCCGCTGGGCGATCAGCTGGCCGTTCGGAGCGATTAAGTGAACGAAGATCACCAGCGGTTGATCCACCCGCTGTAAAGAGCGCCACTCCAGTGTGGCCACAATGGTTTCCCCAGGCCGGAAAGTGCGCTGGGGCAGATCCACCGCATCCAGCATCACCCAGTTGGCGAAGTTCGCCCCGATCTCGATCCGCGTCCCTGCGCTCACGGTCAGGGTGAGGGGCTGACCCACCCCCAGGAGGGCCCCAGGAGGCGGGTTCTGCTCCAGGATCCGGCCCACGGGCTCTGGACTCCACACCCGCTCCACTCGCACATCCCACCCGTACGAGCGCAGACCGTTCAGGATGTTTTCGTCCAGGGTATATCCCAGGACGTTGACAACCGGGAAGGCGGGCGCGCCGCGGTTGACCGTGACCTGAATGGTTTCGCCTGGATGCAGCGTCGCCCCTGGCGAGGGCTCCTGAGCGATGATCACTCCAGCGGGCTGTTGGGGATCCTCGACCTCACGGACAACGGAGAGCCCTAATCCAAGCCCCAGGGCTCGAGCTTGTGCATCGACGACCGGTAGTCCTCGAAGGTCGGGGACCTGGATCGCTGGCGCGATCGTTGGCGGAGGAGTGGGGGTCGGAAGGCCCGTGGGGCCCCCCAGCCACGCCCGATAAACCAGCAGCCAGAGGGGAATCAGGCCCAGGATGGCCAGTGCGGCCAGCGCACCCAGGAGCCACACCAACCAGTCCCGCTCCTCCTGGATTGCGGCGGCCGCCTGGGACGGTGAGGGTATCGGAGCGGGAGAAAGAACGGGCTGAGTAGTCGGCCCGGTGGGTTCCTCCGGAAGGCTCGGAAGGGTAGGCATCGGATAACGCTGGAGCAGCACGCGGCCCAGTTGGTCTGCGTTCCGGTAGCGACGGGCCGGCTCCTTTTCCAAACAGGTGAGAAGGATCTCCACGAGATCCTCCGGCAGCCCGGGCTGGAAAGTTTTCGGGGAAGGTGGTGCCTGGGTCAGGTGGGCCTGTAGCAATTCCGCGGGCGTGGAGGCTTCGAAGGGAAGACGACCCGTGAGCATCTCATATAGAACAAGGCCCAGGCTGTAAACATCGGAGGTCGGGGTGGGCGGCTGGCCCGCCGCCTGTTCCGGCGAGAGATACTGCGGGGTCGCCCAGGTTGTTCGATCTGGATCATGGGACCACAGGGTGGCAGCGATGCCAAAGTCCACCACCTTTACCTCGCCGGTCCGGGACACCAGGATGTTTTGAGGCTTTAGATCCCCGTGAACGATATGGTTCCGGTGGGCATAGCCTACCCCGGCACAGATCTGCAAGAAGAGCTCCAGGGCCCGCTCGACTGCGAGGGGCGCGCCGTGGCGGATCAGGGTCCTCAGATCCCATCCTTCTACATATTCCATTACAAAGTAGGGTTGCTGGTTCTCCCAGCCGAAATCATAAACCGTTACCACGTTCGGATGGGACAGGTTTGCCAGCAAGCGGGCTTCGGCCTCCAGCCGCTGGCGCAGCGTCGGATCCCGCAGGCGATCGCTGCGGAGGACCTTGATGGCCACGGTGCGCTGGAGGACAGTGTCGAACGCCCGGTAAACCACAGCGAACCCGCCGCGCCCCAGGGTGCCCAGAATGCGATATCGTCCTGCAAACAGCGTTTCAGCCATCGTTTCCTCAGCGTGAGATCTTAAGGGTTGAAATTGAAGCGGCTCCTCCAGGCGGCTCTCATTATAGCGAAAAAGGACGGCAGGTGCCGCAGCAGCGCTTCTTTACTGGATTAGGAGTTACGCAGTTCGGGGCTCGCGAGAAGAGGTAGAATGGCCCCACCCCCCTTTATCCCCCCTCCCCACG
>JAUQQB010000264.1 GCA_030550075.1 Chloroflexota bacterium
CCCACCTTTAGAGCTTTCAACTGCGTAACTCCTAAAGAAAAGCCAGGATTTAGCGCACCGAGATCAATGGATCCCGTGAGGCATGGGTCAGGATCTCGCGCACGCCATCAGTCTCGATCACCACCATATCCTCAATGCGGATGCCGCCCCATCCACTAATATAAATCCCGGGCTCCACTGTGAGGACCGCGCCGGCTGGGACAGGCTCCTCTGCGATAGGCCCGACGGAAGGCTTCTCATGGATCTCCAATCCAACCCCATGGCCCAGGCCATGGCCGAAGGCGTCTTTGTAACCCGCCTCCGCGATCACCGCACGGGCCAGCGCGTCGATCTCCTTGCCCGGGATCCCCGCCCGCATGTTCCGTATCGCAGCCTCCTGGGCGCTCTGGACGATGGTGTAAAGCTCCCGGAAACGGCGAGGCATGCGGCCCAGGATGAAGGTTCGGGTGATATCGGAATGATAACCATCGATCCGAGCCCCGAGGTCCACGATGATCGGCTCCCCGACCTTCAGCCGACGATCGCCCGGATGATAATGGGCCATGGCGGCGTTGGGGCCGGAGGCGACAATCACATCGAAGGCCACATCGTCCCCACCATGGGTGCGCAGGTATTGTTCGGCCAGCCAGGCCGCCTCGCGCTCGGTCATCCCCGGCCTCAGCCGCCGGCGCAGGTAGGCGATGGTCGCGTCCGCGATGCGGGCGGCCTCCCGGATGCGGGCCAGCTCCTCTTCGTCTTTAACCGCTCGCATCGCCTCAATCCAGTCCTTGATCGGAACCCATTCCACATCCGGCGTGGCCTCCTTCCAGGACATCCACTGGTCCACGGTGAGATGAGCGCTCTCGAAGGCCACACGGCGGGGCGAGCCGATCTCCTTCAGGAACTCGGGCAGGATCTCCACGAAGCGACGGCTCTGGAGGCGATAGAGCGTGAAATTCGGTGCCTCGCGAGCGGCCTGTTCCCAGTAGCGAAAATCGGTCAGGATCCAGGCTCCAGAGGATGTAATGCAGAGCACGGCGGCGGAGCCGGTGAAGCCAGAAAGATAGCGGACATTCGGGAGATGGGTAATGAAAACGGCCTCGAGGTTTTCCTCGACCATTCGACGACGCACCGCTTCCACTCGCCCTCGATGCTGGATGGCCATCCTGCGTGCTCCAGGGAGAGAGATCCACCCCGAGATGGGGCCGTTTAGATTCTTATCGTAATGGATTTCTCTTACCTGAGCAAGAGCTTCCAGGAGCCGGCCCGCGCTTTCCGATTTCAGCGAATCATAGTGAGGAAGCGTTTCCTCCCATGAGCGCATACAAATATCTTGACCCAATGCAGAAGCGGATGTATGCGTGAGGATTAAAAAGAGATAGAATGAGCCATGGATAATCCAATCCGGTTAATGAAGTCGCGGATCCTCTTCCAGTTGCTTTACGCGAGGAGTGGAAAAGGAGCATCCATGCGTCGGTTTCTCGGATTAGGTTGGATCTTATGGTTGGTAGCATGGGGAAGCTGGGCTCAGGAGACCACAGCCCGACGGGTGTTGTGGTTGCGCGTGGAGGGCGCGCTGACCCCGGTCGTGGCCGATTATCTGCGACGGGGGATCGAGACCGCGCAGGATCAGGGAGCAGAGGCCATCATCCTGCAGCTCAACACCCCGGGTGGGGAAGTGAATCTCACCCTGCGGCTGGTCTCGATGATTCGCGAGAGCCCGGTGCCTGTGATCGTCTATGTGGCCCCACGGGGAGCGATCGCCGGATCGGCAGGGACGCTGGTGACGCTGGCCGGGCATCTGGCATGGATGGCGCCGGAGACCGCCATCGGGGCCGCTTCCCCGGTGGGCGGCCAGGGAGAGGAGCTCCCGGAGACCCTCAGCCAGAAGGTCAAGGAGATCCTCAAGGCCCAGGTCCGCAGCCTGGCCGAACGCCGGGGGCCAGACGCAGTGCAGCTGGCGGAAGCAGCGGTGGAATCGGCAAAGGCCGTGAGCGCCCGGGAGGCCCTGACGGCTGGGCTGATCGATGGGATCGCGGAGAACCCGGAGGATCTGCTCCGGCAGCTGGATGGGCGAACCGTCTCGGTTCAGGGCCAGCCGCGCACGCTCCAGACCCTGGGCGCCGTCATCGTCCCGCTTCCCATGAACATTGTGGAGGAAATCCTCCACCGCCTGGTGGACCCGAACGTCGCGCTGATCCTTCTAGCTATCGGTGTGCAGGCCATTCTGATCGAGCTCTCTAATCCAGGCGGTTGGGTGGCAGGGTTCATCGGCGTGGTGTGTCTGCTGCTGGCGGCCTACGGGATCGGCGTGTTGCCGGTCAACTGGCTGGGATTGCTCCTGATCGCCGTGGCAATCGTTCTGTTCATCCTGGACGTCAAGGCGCCGACCCATGGGGCTTTAACGGCAGCAGGAACCGCCACCTTCATCGCCGGAGCGCTGGTGTTGTTTGCCCCGGTGGCCCGTTCACCTTTCCCACCGCTTTCCCCATGGGTCGCTGGCGGCACCGGACTGGCGATGGCGGGCTTTTTCGGATTCATTGTAGCGAAGGCGCTTCAAGCGCAGCGTCGGCCCAGCGTGATGGGCATGGAGGCCCTGATCGGGCGTCTGGGAGAGGCCCGCACCGATCTCAATCCTATCGGCATGGTGCACGTGGCCGGCGAATTGTGGACAGCAGAGAGCGAAGCGGGTATGATAGCGGCCGGCACCCCGGTTCAGGTTGTTGGGATGGAGGGCCTTCGATTGCGGGTGCGGAAGTGGACGCCATCGGCAGGCCTATCGACGCCTGCCGCTTCGCCCGAACACCGCGAATCTATGTCCTGAAAAATCACGCCCAGCAAGATGGACAGCGCGGGTCTTTCCCGGAGTTTCGGGTTAGTGCCTTTCCCATTTTTGCTTGGGGGACAGGAGTCACGGCGTTGATCTTCTTCCCTGGGATTTTGGGGTTGGATTGGGTGCCTTCAGCGTTCGACCCAGCTCCAAGAACAGAATAAGAAGAGGTAGAGATGCCCGCGATGACCAGGATCGGAAACGGAACAGATCACCTGCGGGTGCTGATCGTCCATCCGGATCTGGAGGCAGGGGAGCGATTAGTCCGAAGCGCTGTGCAGGCGGGTCATGCGGCCCACTATGCCCCCGATCTGCGCGGGGCCCTGGCGCTGATCGCGCGGGCCATCCCCGACATCATCGTGGCCGATCGGGAGTGGCTGGAACGAAACGGCCGTGGGCTGTTCAGCGCCCTCCGAGGATGTTCTCCCCTCCCTCTGATCTGCCCGGTGGAGCGTGTGGATCAGGATCCAATCTGGGATCGGCTGGCCCGAGCTGTGCAGGCGTTCCAGACCTGGACCGGGGGAGAGGTCATGCGAGTGGGCTCTCTGGTCATCGATCACGGCCGCAAGCAGGTGATCTGGCGTGGCCAGCCAGCGCAGCTCCCTCCCCTTCAATTTAAGATCCTGACGGTCCTGGCCCGGCGGGCAGGTCAGGTGGTCTCTCACGCCGATTTGGTGCGTGAGGTCTGGGGGATTGAGGCCGACGATCCGGAAGCCCGCGAACTGTTGAAGGTTCACATCCGGCAGATCCGCAAGCGCCTGGGACTGGATCCGGAGCGTGGAGAGGTTCTGGTTTCGGTGCGCGGCTTCGGTTATATGCTGACCTCGCCGGAGGAGAAAGGATGACGGAGCGACCGAACCGACGGCGGGGATTGTGGATCGGTTACACGTTGCTCAGCGTGTTTAGTCTAACCGCGATTGCTGGAAGCATTCTCACCGCGACCCGCCCGCCTTCCCCATGGATTGGGCTGGCCTCCACGGTCGCTATGCTGGCGCTGGTCGGTGCCTTCGGGGTGGGCTATGCCCTGCGGGGGTTACAATCCGCCCAGTATTATCTGGATCGCAACGGATTAACGATCACGTGGTGGCCAGCCGTCCATGTGATCCCAATCCATGCGATTCGGGAACTGCGTCCGGGTCCGGCAAGCCGGAAGACCATCCGGAGGTGGCGGGGCATCCGCTGGCCGGGCCTCTATGGGGGCCATGCGTGGGCGGTGGATGAAAATCGGCCGGTCCTCTTCTTCGCTACCGAAGATTTCCCCCACCAGCTTTGGGTGATCACCGAAGCGGCCATCTATGCGATCTCCCCAAGCAACCCTCAAAGTTTCCTGGAAGCTTTCGCCCAGCGGGCCGCGATGGGGCCTACCCAACGCTTGCAACAGACGACCCTCTTCCCGGGGTGGCGTCAGCGGGCGCTTTGGGGAGATCGGGCGGCCTGGGTATTGATGATCCTTGCGGGCATCGCGTTGTGGGGGATGTGGCTCTGGCTTTGCGGCCAGTTCCCCCGCCTGCCCGCCTGGGTGCATCTGGAGGGATCCTCCGAAGCGCTATTCAGCCCGGCAGCTCATCTGACCCGCCTGCCGATGCTGGGCGCGCTGACCTGGCTCGTGAACACGGGTCTGGGGAGCCTGCTCCATGAGCGGGAGCGGCCGGCTGCCTATGGCCTGTGGCTAGTGGGGCTTCTGGTTCAGATCCTGCTCTTCGGAGCTCTGTTTCAAATTACGCGGTAACGCGCGGGGCGGATTGGTGCCTCTTCGGATTGTGAAGGGGGTAGAAGGACTACCCGCGATTGGGAGCGGCGGCCAAAGGCCGCCGCTCCCCGTTTCGATTCCTTTCCGTAATGATTCAGCAATGATTCAGCCATTCTCACGCCACGCAATACGGATAACGAATATGGGTGTTTCACGCAGGTTTTCTCCTGGTGGCTTTAGGGGCCGGGCCGCGCGCCAGAAGCGCGG
>JAUQQB010000265.1 GCA_030550075.1 Chloroflexota bacterium
TCGCCCCCAAACCCCCAGGAAGCCAAAGCTAAAAATCAAATCCAGATGAAGCACTACGCTTCCACTGGACCTCGCCTTCAGCGCACAGGGGAAGCATCAGCGATCCAGCGTTCATCGAGCAATCGAGGGGGTGGTCATGGGCCAGGACCTCTGGAGCCAGTGGTTGCTGAATCGGCGTTTCGGTGGCGACCCGAAACGAATGCGGGCTGCACTGGATTATCTATATCGCGTGCGGGACAGGGTGCTGAGCAACGCCAACCTGACCGATGGCGAGACCCTGCTTGACGTGGGCTGCGGCGATGGGCTCATCGCTTTTGGGGCCCTGGAAAAAGTGAAGACAGGAAGGGTGATCTTCAGCGACATCTCCCAGGACTTGCTCCACCACACTCGAGCGATCGCTCGGGAAATGGGCGTGCTGGATCGCTGTCGATTTCTTCTCGCCCCGGCAGAGAATCTCCCTCTTCAAGATGCGTCGGTGGACGTTGTGACCACGCGCTCGGTTCTGATCTATGTATCGGCGAAGCAGCAAGCATTTGAGGAATTCTATCGTGTGCTCAAGCCCAAAGGGCGTTTGTCTATCTTTGAGCCGATCAATCGTTTTGCCTATCCCACGTATGCGCCACCGCACATGTTCTGGGGATACGATGTGACGCCTGTAAATGGAAATCGCCCAGAAGGTAAAGGCACTCTATGAGCGGTTACAACCGCCTGATACGAACCCGATGTTAAACTTTGATGAACGTGATTTGATTGCCTGCGCTGAGAAAGCGGGCTTCAAGGAAATTCACCTTGAATTGCACATCGAGATCAAGCCGTCCGCAGAAGGGAACTGGGAGACCTTTCTACGAACAGCAGGCAATCCCAAAATCCCGACGCTTGAAGAAGCGATACAGCAGACATTGGCGCCAGAGGAAGCAGAAAAATTGATCGCCCATCTGCGTCCGCTGGTGGAAAGGGGACAGGGCACAAGCCGGTCGGCCGTAGCGTACCTTTGGGCCGTTAAAATAGTGTAGGACAACTGCTTGCAGTTGTCCTACATGCCCGGTTGCAATGACCACCTGAACAGTTGCCAAAATTTGATCCTGGATAGGAGTTCAACCGGGAGGCGATGAACGGAGCGGGATGGTCCCACCTTAAGATCGGCTCGGATCGGCGAACGCGCTTTGGTCATAAAGCGCATGGGACGACAGGGAGGAGAGGATGCTTCGCAAAATCTCCATCATTCTTTCGATACTTGTTCTCGCCTACCTCACCACAGGCCTGGCTTTCCATTTCAAATGGAAAAGCGAGCTGGCGGCTTGTCGGGAAGCACGCAGAGCACGAGGCGAATTCGTGGAACCGGAAGTGTTCGGAGGCGTTTTGAGCCTTATTTTCGATGTCACCTATTGGCCGGTTTACTCCTGGGCCAACATTTACCACTTTGGCACACCGTTTGCCACGCCATGTGTGCGCCCATCCGGTGGACTTTCCAGCGAAGTCGAGGTCAGCCATGTCCAATTTGGGGTTGGGCGGGGGCCCTTCCGCTGCCTCGCGGGAGCTTCGAATGGAATGGGGCCCGGCTCCGCTCCCAAAGGCTCACAGGCGAAAACCAGCTGCGTAACTCCTGCAGGAAAAAGCCCGGCTTTCATCCTCCTGATCTCCCGCATAGGGCATGGGGGGTGGAGCGACGGGGGAAGGCTTACGGGATAGTCCTGAGGGATGTCCAGTTTCAGGCGAAAGGAGGAAACGATGAGGCCGCATGGTCGATCCCTTCGAATCGATTTTCGCTTTCCACGGCCCCTCTGGTGGATCCTCCTGGGGCTGTTCGGAGGGCTGGCCTGTAGCCCAGGCCGATCGCCCCTGGTTTTTCTCCCTTCCCCTCCCCTCCCCCCTTTCTCTGTAGCCAACAGAGAGGGAGGGGAGACATCTGCGTGACTCTGGAGGGCACCCCTGCCACCGGCCAATCGTTCTCCCTTCTCATCGATGTGTTCTACTGGAACCGGGCGGAGGAGCCCCGGTGACCCTGATGGTGATCTGGCCCCAATCGGTGGAATGGGTGGCCATCGAAACCCCTCGACCGTATCAGCTGGGGGAGAATCGGCCGGTGGCGTTGATCGATCCCGGCACATATCCCAATTGGCGCCTTGGGGAAGGAACCTTCACGAACACCGGGACCTTGCTTCGGGTGGATCTGGGCCATGAGCCGTCGGGCAAGATCTGGAATCTGAAATGGGGGCAGGAGGATCTGGGGGAGCGGGTGCGGCTGACCCTGCGGGTGCGGGAGGAGGGGGAATGGCAGGTGGTTGTCCGCCTGGATCTCCCCAAGATCGTTGAGGAGCTGGAGTACCCCGGGCGACCGACCGGGCGATTCCGCCAGGAGGTGTTCACCTACTGGCTGGGGATCCTGGGCTGGAGCACCAGATCCCGGACCGTGTGGACCGATTATGAAACCGCCCGCATGTGCTATTTGGAACTGGAAGGCCAGCAATGCGGTGGCGCTTTCCCTTGCACGGTGCGCTTTCCCTATGATCCGTATCGCTATACGGTCCGTGTTCCCCCGGATCTTCCGGGCCGCCCGCTCCGGGATCGCCCCACGACGTTTTGCAGCATGTATGAGCTTGTGGGGACTTGCACCGAGCAGGGGAAGACGGAGGCCCCCTCGCCCGAAGAGCAACAAGAATACGAAAGGGAATACTTTGAGCAGTTGGAGCGGGAGCGGAGGCTTTCCCCCACGCCCTCGCCTCAAGGGGCGCCCACGGACTGGCTGGAGGTGCGGGGGACGGTTCGCTTTCGGGACCCGCTGACGAACGAGCTTCGGCCGGCCCGGGGCGTTCGGGTGGAGCTGTGGCACAAGGCCCCCCGTTCCTGTAACCCGTGGCCGGGCCGCCCTGCCGGCCGGCGGGAGAACCGGGCGATCCCCCCGCGATGTCGGGATCAGCCGCTGGCCCGCGCCTACACGGAGGCGACGGGGGATTATCGGCTGGTGGTGATCCCCCGATTCCCCGTGCGGCCCGTCCTACGCATCTACGCCACGGATGATCGACGGGTGGCCGTGCGCAGATCCCTTTCGGATCTTTCAAGACCCACTGAGATGAAGTTCGGACATAAGTTGGGACATGGGGTTCCTCGTCCCTCTCTGGAGGGCAGACAGAGCACAGGCAGGGATGACCGGGCATCCATATCTGTTACCAGGGGAGATGGGCAGGGAATATCCTCCGACCCCGCCCAGAAGCTCGATCACTGCAAAGATGGTTAAAACTCCGATCACCCGTTTCATTCGCACTGCGATGGATACTCATTGCTTCTTATTTTGAACACTCATGGCATAATTTGAAAACTGTCCAGAATGTGATCAAGAATCTGCCGACATTCGGCAATGAACGTGTCTGTGGCCTTCGCATCGGCTCCAGAAGGTGGAGTGCAGCCTAACCACAAGGTATACCAATATTCGAACCCCGAAATGTAAACCACCGCACTGAAGCCGGAGGGCCCTGCTGCTTCACTCCCCTCCTCTAAAATGATCCAGGCCGGTCGGTCAGCCACTGTAATCGGGTTAGCCCTCGTCAAATCGGGCTCGCCCTTTCCGATCGGATCGGCGGCGAAATCCAGTTTTATCAAGCCGTTTGGGAGAGTTAGGGGACCGACTTGCCCGACCACCGTCGGGTCGCTGAAGAACACCAGGCGATCTGGCGTTGTGCCTTCTTTGTCCAGAACCCAGGTCGCAGGCACCTCAAAGGAATATTTATATCCATCGTCGCTAACCCGTTTCCACGCCCCGGCGGGTTCTTGGGTTGAGAATGGCGCTATAGAGGCAGGAGTAGGACCTGAAGTGGAGGATGCGAGGGACCCTGTTGGTAACGGCAAGGTCGTTTCAGGAGTAGGTGCAGGCGACGAGATGCCAGGAGCGGCGCATCCTGCCAACCCGAAGAGAAGAAGCAGGAAAACTATTTTCCGCCTCATTATTGACCCCCTGTGGAGGAGATAACAAAACTATTCAGGATGTGGCTTAGAATCTGGTCAGAGGCTCTCTTGAAGCGAGCTGCTGCTTCCAGGTTGGTGCCAGTGGGAGGAGCATATGCACCCACAGATCTGTTACCAGGGCGCCGGACAGGGAATGTCTTCCACAGCCTAGCAGCCTGATCACCTGCTTCATACTCACACTTCCACTTAAAGAAAGCATTGTTCGCTAGTTTTGGCATGAAGATCCTTCACCAGATTGTTTGGATACCAGCCTACATTTCCTGGGTAGGTCTGCACGCAATCGTGGTGATACTTACCGCAGGCATCAGACTGCCCAGATGTGGGGTTGATTCCCAACGCCATCCCTATATACAGGGTTGGGAGGCCTGCTCTACGTTGCGACCACGATTAAATGCAGACTTACCCATTTCCTGAACTAAAGTAGCAAATGGTACTACGAATAATCAACCTATTTTCAGGGAAAACAGGAGGTACCCTATAGCCATTTTTAGATATTCAGGAACATCATCAGGCCCAGAACTTATGTGAATTATCACTTCCAATGCGCCATTATGACTTCCAATGGGGACAATAATCGTTTGGGTTGTCAGGTTGAAGAGCTGATCATATTCCACCCATGCCTTTCCTGGCAGGCCGGATAGAATGAGTGGTTCACCATCTGGGAACTGAGGGCATCCGCCATCTTCGCAAGGGATAAAGTCAACCTGTATCTTCACTTGAGGTGCTCCTCCCATATCCGTTACACCCTGTTCTAACATCCCTTCTCGTGGGAAGTTCTGAATCTGGACACTGCCAACAG
>JAUQQB010000266.1 GCA_030550075.1 Chloroflexota bacterium
TTGGGCCGCGGGGAGGGGGGAAGGGGGGAGGGGCTTGCCTCGCGCAAGGGAAGGGCCTGAACGAGAAATCAGACGGCCCGTTTGTCCAAAGTCCAACTAAAAATAAGGGCGGGGTTTTCAGGCTGCGAGCCACCAGGGGCGGCCCGCAGCCTGAAAACCGGGATCCACCGAATCGAATATGCGGCGCGGATTCGCAGAGGATATCCCTGCTGGCAGACACCCGGGTGGGATCCGCACTATGAACTATGAGGCATTCGCTGAGTTTTACGATCGCTTCTTTGGGGATTTCCTGGAAGATCTGCCCTTCTATCAGGGCTATGCGGAGCGCGCGGGGTCGCCGTTGCTGGAGGTGGGATGCGGCACCGGCCGGTTAACCGTTCCCCTGGCCGCGGCCGGCTTCCGGGTGACCGGTCTGGATGCCTCGGCGGCGATGCTGGCCCGGGCCCGGGCTCGCGCGGAACGGGCCCGTGTCTCCGAGCGCATCACCTGGATCCAGGGGGATGCGACGCGGGAGATCCCACCGGGGCCTTATCCGATGGCCTTTGTTCCCCTGAACACGTTTCTGCATTTTGACTCCCTGGAGGCCCAGCGGGCGGTTCTTCGCCATCTCCATCGCGCGCTGGAGCCCGGCGGGCTCCTGCTGCTGGATTGCCTGAACCCGGATGCCGCCCTGCTGGGGGAAAGCGGCCAGCTTTACCTGCGAAGCTGGTATGAGGATCCGGAGACCGGAACGGTTCTGCTCTGGTTGGAGGCGCGGCGGGTCGACGCCGCCGCCCAGCGTCTGGAGCTGATGGTTCTGGTGGAAGAGCGTCACGCCGATGGAACGTGGCGGCGCTGGGCATTCCCGAGCCGGATGCGTTTCCTGTGGCCGGGCGAGCTCCGCCTGTTGCTGGAAAGCTGCGGCTTCGCGCTGGAGGAGATGTTCGGCACCTATGATCTGGCCCCTTATCGGGAGGACAGCCCTCAGATGCTGATCGTGGCCCGTCGGGTTCCGTGAGCCTCGCCCGGATCCCCGCCCCTTCCCTTCTCCCTCTCGGTGGGTCGAGGACGAGGGGGAGGAGGAGAAAAGTTCCCATGGAAAAGCCATCTCCCGTCCCCCAAGCGGATGAAGGGCCTCGCGCTCGCGCTATAATTTCCCTTAGGCCTGTTGCATCCGTCGAGGACCGATCGCCCATCTCTCCTCCTCCCCGCGGCTAGCAAGGTGGCGATGAGAGAGCATGGAAGGTCCGGGCGCGATGAACCCGGCCCCGTTGTCCCAATCTACTTCCCTTGAGGTGAGGTACGCCATGAGCCATCCACGGCTGGAGAAGTGGGCGCAGGTGCTGGTGGACTACGCGACGGGGGTGAAGCCCGGGGACAAAGTGGCCATCCGGGGCACCCCGGCTGCCGCTCCCCTCCTGCTGACCATCTACCGCCAAGTACTGGAGCGAGGCGCGCATCCTCATCTGCTGGTCTCCCTGCCCGGGGCGGCGGAGATCTTCTACCGGGTGGCGGAAGAGCCCCAGTTAACCTTCGTATCGCCGATCGACCGCCTGGTCATCGAGACCTTCGACGTGCTGATCAGCATACTGAGCGAAACCAACACCCGATCCCTGAGCAATGTGGACCCCGCCAAGCAGGCCAAGTTCTCCGCCGCGCGGCAGGATCTCACGCGCACCTATCTGGAACGGGCCGCCCGCGGGGAGCTCCGCTGGGTCCTCACCCTGTATCCTACGGAGGCTTACGCCCAGGAGGCCGAGATGAGCCTCCAGGAGTTCGAGGACTTTGTTTATGAAGCAGGGTGGCTGAACGACGAAGACCCCGTGGCCCGCTGGCGGGAGCAGGCGGCGTTCCAGGAACGGCTGGTGGAATGGCTGAAGGGTCGCCGGCGGATCCATATCCGCGGCCCCCATGCCGATCTGGTGCTCGGAATCGAGGGCCGGGTTTTCATCAGCGCCGACGGCCGCCACAACTTCCCGGACGGCGAGATCTTTACCGGACCGGAGGAGACCGTCACCAAGGGATGGGTGCGCTTCACATATCCGGCCCTCTATGGCGGCCGGGAGGTGGACGGGGTGGAGCTGGTCTTTGAAGGTGGGAAGGTGGTGAAAGCGACAGCAAGGAAGAATGAGGCATTTCTGCATCAGATGCTGGAGACCGATGAGGGCGCCCGGCGGCTGGGGGAGCTGGGCATTGGCACGAACTTCGCGATCCGCCGGTTCACCCGCAACATCCTGTTCGATGAGAAGCTGGGCGGAACTTTCCATCTCGCCCTGGGAGCCGCCTATCCGGAGACCGGCGGGAAGAATCAGTCGGCGATTCACTGGGATATGATCTGCGATCTCAAGGAAGGGGAGATCGTAGTTGATGGGGAGGTCCTCTACCGTGATGGACAGTTTCTCATCCGATAGGGCATGAGGAGACCCATCCCTCCCTGCGGCCCGAAGGCCGCATCGGGGCCAGGGCAGGAGGCCCAGATCCAGGTCATATTCCGAACACAAGCATTCTCCGGAGCTTCGCAGATCGGGAGGGGATCCATGGAAATCGAAATCCGCGGGATTCGGGTGGATCCCCGTTTGCTGGAGCCCCGGCCGGTTCAGCGATGCGGCCCTGCGTTCTGTCGGGGCCGCTGTTGTGCCTACGGGGTGTGGGTGCGGGTGGAACAGCGAGATGAGATCCTCCGCCATGCGGAGCTGATCAAAAAGGTGTTGCCGCCGGATCGGCACGACGAGACCCGGTGGTTCGATGCGGAGCCGGAGTGGGATGACACGCCCCCGGCGGGTTACTGGGTGGGCACCACGGTGATTGAAAATCCATCCCATCCGGCCGGTCAGTCCTGCATTTTCCTGCTGGATGATGGGCGCTGCAGTCTACAGGTAGCCGCCATGGAAGCGGGGCTGCACCCATGGGCGCTGAAACCGTTCCACTGCGCTCTTTATCCGCTTACTTTATGGGAAGGCCAGCTGATCCTGGATGATGAGAACGAGCTGTATGCGGAAGCCTCATGTCAGCAACCCGCGGAAGAAGCGCGTCCGCTGTTTATGGTTTTCGACCAGGAAGTGAAATGGGTGCTGGGGGAGGAGGGCTTCCAGACCCTTCTGGATCTCTATCGGGCTCGCTATGGAACCGAAGGATCTTCTGAGCCTCGAGGCCTATGATTACGAATTGCCCCCGGACCGGATCGCCCAGTCCCCGGCGGAGCCGCGGGACGCCTCACGGTTGATGGTGGTGCATCGGGCGACGGGACGGATCGAGCATCGGATCTTCCGGGAGATCATCGACTACCTGCGCCCCGGGGACCTGCTGGTGTTCAACGACACCCGGGTGATCCGGGCTCGTTTGTTTGCGGTGAAACCGAGCGGAGGGCGGGTGGAGCTGTTGCTGGTGCGCCGGGTGGATCCGGGGCGATGGTGGGCCATGGTGCGGGGACGTCATATCCGGCCCGGCATGCGTCTTCAGCTGCTCTCCGGCGGCCAGCCCATCGATCTCTATGCGGAGGTGGAGGCCGAGGGCGAGGGGCCGCTCCGCCTGCTCCGCTTCCCCACCCCTCCGGAAGGATGGCTGGAGCGAGTCGGGGTCATTCCTCTTCCTCCTTACATCCGTCGACCGCTTCACGACCCCGAACGCTACCAGACGGTCTATGCGCGGGTTCCCGGATCGGTGGCCGCGCCAACGGCGGGGCTCCATTTCACCCCGGAGTTGCTGGCCCGCCTGCGGGATCACGGCGTCCGCTTCGCCTTCGTCACGCTTCATATCAGCCTGGACACCTTCCGCCCGATTGAGGCTCCCGATGTGCGAGCCCACAAGCTGCATCGGGAATGGTGCTCTCTATCGGCGGAGACCGCGTCCCTTATCAACCGGACGCGGCTGGAGGGGGGGCGGATCATCGCGGTGGGCACTACAGTGGTGCGGGTCCTGGAAACCGCCGCCCGTTACGGGCTGGGATGCTCGCCGGAGGACGTTTGCTCGTGGCAGGTTGTTGGGCCCTTCGAGGGGGAGACGGATCTCTATATCTATCCCGGCTTTGAGTTCCGCGCGGTGGATGCGCTGATCACCAACTTCCACCTGCCGCGATCCACGTTGCTGCTCCTGGTGGCGGCCTTTATGGGCTACGATCGGATGCGGGAGGCCTATCAGGTGGCCATCGCCGAGGGCTATCGCTTCTATTCATTCGGAGATGCGATGCTGATCCTCTGACCCCTTCGCGCCATCCGATGCTGGGATCGTCTTCCTCTTCGGTGTGGATCAAGCGGGATGGCTAACTGAAAGAATCCGAAAGCTTGTCCAGAGTCCAGTTCGTAGAGGATTCCCCTATGCGCTGGCCGCCGTTGACCCCGGCGGTTTTCCTGCGTCGTCTGAACCGATTTGCCGTCGAGGTGTGCCTGAGGCGGCGACGGGTACAGGCCCATCTCCCCAACTCCGGCCGCCTGCACGAGCTCCTGATCCCCGGCTATCCCCTGTGGGTAGCCCGGCGGGAAGGCCGGCGGCGAACCCGTTATGATGTCCAGGTGGTAGAGCTGCCGGGCGGGATCCTGGTCTCGGCGGACGCGCGGGTGCCCAACGTTCTCTTCCGGGAGGCGTGGGAGAAGGGGGAGCTGCCCCCCTTTCGCCCTTACACCGCGCTGGAGGCGGAGGTCCCGCTGGGGAAGGGCCGGGTGGATTTCCGCCTCGCCGGCCCTGAGGGCATGGCCTATGTGGAAGTGAAGAGCGTGACGCTGGTGGAAGATGGCATCGGCCTGTTCCCGGACGCGCCGACCGAGCGGGGGCGGCGCCA
>JAUQQB010000267.1 GCA_030550075.1 Chloroflexota bacterium
ACCTAATAGCCGGTTCTTGAGATCACGCAATGGCGGAGCGTCTTTTTTTGATCCGACACGGTCGGACGGCGTGGAACGCCCAGGGGCGTGTCCAGGGATGGGCGGATGTGCCCCTGGACGAGGTGGGCCGGGAGCAGGCCCGCCGGCTGGCGGAACGCCTGCGCGGCGATCACCCGGACCTGATTCTTTGCAGCCCGCTCTGGCGGGCTTATGAGACCGCGCAGATCCTCGCCGCCGCCTGGAAGGTCCCGGTGGAGGTGGACGAGCGTCTGAAGGAGCGGGGCCAGGGTCCGCTGGAGGGGCGAACCGGGGTGGAGATCGAGGCGTTGCGGCGGGCGTGGCGGCAGTTCGAGGAGAACCCGACGGCGGAGATCGAGGGGGTGGAGCCCCGGGCGGCCTTCGCGGCCCGAGTTTGGGCGGCAATGCAGGCGGCCATGGCCCGGCCGGAGCGGCGCCTGGCGATCGTCGCCCATGGGGGGACATTCAGCGTCTTCTTCCGACAATGGCTCGGCCTGCCGCTGGATCAGCCTTCCCCCTTTCAGTTCGACAACGCCTCCCTCACGGAGCTGGTGCTTCAGGACGGGCGATGGAGGGTGCAACGGTTGAACGACACGTGTCATCTGGTGGGTGGTCCTCTCAATCCGTAGTGGGAATTTGTAGGATATGGGTTGCGCAAGTGGCCTATACCCCACAAATTGCTCTGCCCTCCAGCCCCCAGGAGAAAGCCAGCGGTGAAACGGCCATATCCCTGTTGCGCTGCGTGAGGAACGGCCGAACCGTTACTCGCTGTGGTAAAATCCCTTTGAGGAGGCGCGAATGGCGTTCACCATTCGGGATTTAGAGGATTTGATCCGTCTTCTGGACAAGCATCCGGCGTGGATGGAGGCGCTGCGCCAGCGGATGCTGACCAGGGATCTGCTGGAGTCGCCGAAGACGCTGCGACGGCTCTCCACCCGGGTGGGGAAGGTGGAGAAGGCGCTCCAGGCCCTCACGGAATCGGTGGCTGCCCTGGCGGAGGCACAGCGGCGGCACTATGAGGAGTTTGCGGCCTATCGGGCGGAGACGGACCGTCGGTTTGCGGAGCTGGCGGAGGCGCAGCGGCGGCACTATGAGGAGTTTGCGGCCCATCGGCAGGAGTTTGCGGCCTATCGGGCGGAGGCGGACCGTCGGTTTGCGGAGCTGGCGGAGGCGCAGCGGCGGCACTATGAGGAATTCGCGGCGCATCGGCAGGAGTTTCTGGTCTATCGGGCGGAGACGGATCGTCGGTTTGCGGAGCTGCGGGAGGAGGTGGCGGCGGCCCGTGCGGAGGCGGCCCCCCCCCCCCCCGCGCCGCCGCAGGCGCCCCGGCGGCACGATCAGGAATTCGCGGCGCATCGGCAGGAGTTTCTGGTCTATCGGGCGGAGACGGACCGTCGGTTTGCGGAGCTGCGGGAGGAGATAGCTGCGGTGCGAACGGAGGCGGATCGACGCTTCGCTGAGCTGGCGGAAGCTGTTCGAGAGCTGGCGGAGGCCCAGCGGCGCACGGATGCTCGTCTCGAGGATCTCCGCGGGCGGCTCCGGGGGCTGACCTATGAGAATCGCTACCGCACCCAACTCCACCGATATCTCCGTCTGGTGAGTGCGCCCCGCGCGCTTTCCCCCGAGGAATGGGTGGCATTCCTGGAGGCAGCCCGGGATGCCGGCCGGCTGTCCGTGGAGGAGGTGGACGATTTGGGCAGTGCGGACGTGATCGTCCGGGGGCGTTCGCTCCAGGGGGAAGGGGAGGTCTTCCTGGTGGTGGAGGTTTCGGCGACGGTGCATCCCGAGGATATAGAGCGGGCAGCGCGACGGGCTGCGCTTCTCCGAAGGGCCCTCCCCGATGCCGAGGTGCTGGCAGTAGTGGCAGGGCCAGAGCTCCATCCGCGGGCGGGGGCAGTAGCTCGGGAGCGAGGGGTCTGGTGGCTGAAGGACGGTCGTCCCTTTGCCCCCCACGAGATCCCCGTTGAGCCTCCGCCACGCTCAGGAGATCTCTGAGCCCTGATAGGGTTCCGTTGACGTTGAGGGGAGGCCCCAGGGGGTCCTGAAGGGCACCTGGGGTTTTTCAGTTGAGGAGTTACGCAGTTGAAAGCTCTAAAGGTGGAACGGAATGGCCCCACCCCCCTTTCTCCCCCTCCCCACGGCCCAAAGGGCCGTGGGGAGGGGGAGAAAAATCCTTGCCCCCATGGGAAACGAACTGCGTAAGTCCTACAGTTTTTAAATAAGGACCTGGGAAGCCGTTCGCCCGATGGGGCATCGCTCACTGGATGCCGCTCTGGATGCCCGTCCCTGCCTCGCTACGAGGGGATATGGTGAGTGCCCCGTGGGGAATCGGATGGTCTGCATTTACAGGGCCGCTGGATCATTTTCCCTCTTCGAAAGATCTTTCCCCCACGTAGCAGGCGGACGCTCCCGGGGCTGCAACGGATCCCCCGGAAACCCCCAATGGGCGACCGGGCGCAACTTTAAAGCGATCCCTGAGCCTTGACAGGCCACCTTCCCCCATGCTAAGATAAAGGCCCGTTTGGATTCCGAACATCTGGCGGGATGGGGGATTTCCTACCCTATATATGGGGGTTCCGGAGCGTGCGTTGCCCCTTCTGCGGGAGCGAGGAGACCCGGGTGATCGATACCAACCCGGAGGCGGAACGGCGGGCGGTGCGGCGGCGTCGGGAGTGCCCCCGGTGTCTGCGCCGGTTCACCACCATCGAGCGCCCCATCCACCTCGCTCCGATGGTAATCAAGCGGGACGGGCGGCGAGAGCCGTTCGACCGGGAGAAGCTCCTTCGGGGGATTCAGATCGCGTGCGCCAAGCGCCCGATCCCAGCGGAGGCCCTGGAGCGCCTGGTGGAGCGCATCGAGGCCCGCCTGCAGGCGATGGGCAAATCGGAGATCCCCAGCCGCCAGATTGGCGATATGGTGATCGCCGGGTTGAAGGAGCTCGATGAGATCGCCTATATCCGTTATGCGATCGTCTATCTCGGCCTGAGCGACCTCGAGAGCATCCGACGGGAGATCGATAACCTGTTGCAGAACCGTGCCCGGGAAGGAAGCCTCACGCCGGCGGAGAGCTCGGAATAACGGCGGGTTCCCTGCATCCGCCTGAGCGGACCGGGAGCGGGATTCGGAGCCTGTCCCTTCCCTCCATTCCTCTCCCCGCGTCGTAAAGCGACACCGGAGGAGGGGAAGGTACCACACGAACTCATAGGATACCCTTCGGAAACGCCATGGTGAACAGGGAGCAACCGAAGCACCCACTTCGCCATTCGCAACCTCAGGTTTGCAGCATGACGATCTGAACTTTCGGACCCCAAAGCTGGATTTCAGCGCCCGGGAATCGATGCCGTGTGTTTCGTGCGCTTCCCGGAATCCCTATATATGGGGTTTATAAAATTCAATACCGCCATATATGGCGTTATGGAGTAGGACAACTGCTTCAGCAGTTGTCCTACTTAACCACCAACAAGGAGGAGGCCATGGCGATGCGCTGGGAGATCCGCGTGGACGAAGCCAATCCAGAAGACGAGATCCCCTTAACCGAAAACGGACGCATTGTCCTGGAGCGTCGCTATCTGCGAAAAGGGCCGGATGGCAAGCCGGTGGAGACGATCCCCGAGATGTTCCGCCGGGTGGCCCGGGCCATCGCGGAGGCGGAGCAGGAGCTGGGCGGGGATCCGGCGCTGTGGGAGGAACGGTTCTATCGGATGCTCACCTCCCTCCGGTTCCTTCCGAATTCCCCCACCTTCACGGGCGCGGGAACGCCCCTGGGGCAGTTAGCTGCATGTTTTGTCCTTCCACTGGAAGATGATATGGGTAAGATCACCGGCGGCATCTTCCAGACGCTGCGGGACGCGGCCCTGATCCAGCAGACCGGCGGCGGCAACGGTTTTTCGTTCTCCCGGCTCCGCCCCAAGAACGCGGTGGTGGTCTCCTCCATGGGCCGCGCCACCGGCCCGGTGGGCTTCCTGCGGGTCTACGATCGGGCCTTCGGGGAGATCGCCCAGGGGGGATGCCTGACGCCGGATACCCTGGTGTTCACCACGCATGGGCTGCTCCGGCTGGACGAGATCGTCGATCCGGAAAAGCCCGGCTGGCAGCCGCAGCGCATCACCGTGTTGACCGATGAAGGCCCGCGGATTTCCCTTCACGGCTACAACCGCGGCCGATCCCCGGTGCTGCGCGTGGTGACGGAGGAGGGCCTGACGCTGACCGGCACGCCGGATCACAAGGTGAAGGTGCTGACGCGGGAAGGTTGGGTCTGGCGTCGGCTGGACGAGCTACAGCCCGGCGATGCCATCCCGGTCATTCTGGGCCAGCATCAGGGTCATCTCCAGACCCTGAAGCCGGTCGAGAAGCGACACGGCAATCCGGTCATGCCCCGGCTGCCCCATGTTCTGGACGAGGAGTTCGCTTTCTTCCTGGGGTATCTCACGGGCGATGGCTTCGTGGCCCAGGGGGAGGACGATCATCGGATCGGGGTGGCGGTAGCCAATCATTCCTACCTGATCGAAGAGATGCCCCGCCTGATGGAGCGCCTCTTCGGGGTTCGGGTCCATGCCCGGCGTAAGCCCGGGGATGGCTCCACGGTTTTTATCGTTGATAACCGTGCGGTGAAGGAATTCCTGCTCATCAACGGTTTGGGGAAAGGCCGGAGCGTGGAGGCCAGCGTCCCCCGTCTGATCCGG
>JAUQQB010000268.1 GCA_030550075.1 Chloroflexota bacterium
GGATTTCTCTTCATAAGCGATCGGGAACCCTCCCGTCACCGCCAGGAGCACCCCTCGCCAGAACATCATGGACCCCAGGGTGACGATGAACGAGGGCAGCCGGCCGCGGGTCACCACCCAGCCGTTCAGCGCCCCGATAGCGGCCGCCAGGGAGAGCGCGGCCAGAAAGGCCAGAAAGTGCGGCACCCCTGCCCGGGCCATTAAGGCAAAGGCCATCGCGGAGACCCCCAGCACCGAGCCCACGGAGAGGTCAAATTCCCCAGCGATCATCAGCAACGTGACCCCAACGGCCACCAGCCCCAGCTCGGCAGCGATGGTCATGATCCCGGCCAGGGAGTCCAGGGTGAGGAAGTAAGGGGCCACGATCGTGAAGCCGAGAAAGACGGCCAGGAACCCCGCCAGCGCCCCCACCTCTGGATATCGCCGCAGCTCCGCCAGCGAGAGCGACCATATCCGCCAGCGAGCCCGCGTTTGCACATGCGCCTCAACCGCCTGCGGATCCATCGCGGAAGCTCCCCGCCGTGATGACATCCCGTCCGATGAGTGAGGATCGTGATGCTTCGCTGCTCAGAACAATCCGCCTGCGCGGCGACCCGGCTGCCGCGCAGGCGGATGTGGCCTTTAACGAATGCCCTGCTTGATCAGCTCCTCCACCAGGCTCACGTTGTCCTTATCCACAAAGCCCGGCCCGGTCAGCACGTCATTGGCGGGCCGCAGTCCGTATTTCTTGTAGAGATAGAGCCAGGTGATCGCCATGTAGCCCTGCAGATATTGCTGCTGATCGATCGCGAACAGCGTCACCCCCTCCTTGATCGCGGACAGCGTTCCGGGGTGCAGATCGAAAGTCCCATGGAGCACCTTGCCGACCAGATTGTTCTCCTTCAGGAACTTCACCGCAGGATCCGTGCCCAGGGGACCAAGGGTCAGCAAGGCGTCCGTATCGGGGTTGCGGGTGAAATAGGCTTTGAGAGTCTCCACGGCCTTGGTGGGATCCGTGCCGATGTCCAGCTTCTCCACCGGCACGTTCTTTTCTTTCATCCCATCGAGGAAGCCCTGACAGCGGGCCTCCAGTCCCACATGGCCGACCTCGTGGATGGCGCACACCGCCCGCTTCGGCGTGCGCACCGCCAGCATGCGCTGGGCCGCGCGGAGCCCACCCAGATACTCATCCATGCCGATGTAGAACATATATGGGATGCGCTCGCCCTCCGGACGGGGATCCGCGACGTTGATGGCCACCACCGGGATGCCCTGCTGGATCGCCCGGCGCAGCGGCTCATCGAGGGCCTTGGGGTCCGTGATGGTCACCGCCAGCCCGTCGGGCTTGGCGGCGATGGCGCTGTTAAGGAGGTTGACCAGCTCCTGGATGGAGAACTTCTCCGGGCCGAAGTATTTGGCCTCCACCGGATACACCTTCGCAGCATCGTTCATCCCCTTGAGGACGACGCCCCAGAAGGGATCGGCGGGGCCGCCATGGGAGACGATGTAAAACGTGAACTCCTTTTTGGGCGGGGCGGCAGCTGGCGTGGCTGGCGCACAGGCGCCCACCAGCAAACCCAGAATCAGGAGGAGAGGAATCCATCGGCGGACGGCGCGGATCATGGCAACCTCCTTTCAGCCAGAAGATGGGGGACCACCGGAATGGAGCCTTCGGGGGGTGGGCCGCATGAGGCGCGCTCCACCAGACGGCATGGCAGCTGGAGATGCGGGGGGACTCGTTCTCCCTGCAACAGGCGGAGCAGCATGCTCATGGCGGTCCGCCCCATCTCATACTTGGGCTGGGCGATGGTGGTCAGAGGAGGCTCGGTGTAAGCGGCGAAAAGGATGTCATCAAAGCCGATGATGGAGAGGTCTTCCGGAACCCGCAGGCCCGCCGCCCGGGCAGCCCGCAGGGCTCCAATCGCGGTCATGTCGTTGTAACAGAACACCGCCGTCGGCCGGAGCGGCGCCTCGAACAGACGCTGGATCCCCCACTCCCCGGCCTCCGGACGGCCGTTTCCTTCCACGATCCATGCGGGATCCGGCGGGATGCCTGCGGCCGCCAGGGTCTTCTGATAACCGGTCAGCCGCAACCGATTCGAGCGCGCCATCGGGGGGCCGGCGATGTAGGCGATACGGGTATGACCCAGGTTCATCAGATACGAGACCGCCAGCACGGCTCCCTGATAACTGTCCGAGGCGACAGAATAAATAAACGGCGCCTCCCGCTGTTGATTGATCAGGACGATAGGGACGCCGAGGGCCTCCAGATGGGGAAGGTAGAGCTCGCCAACACGGGAAGAAGCCACGATCACCCCCTCTACCCGGCTCTCCGCCAGCGCCCGAACCGCGGCGAGCTCCCGCTCGGGATCGGCGTTCGAGGTGGCCAGGAACAGACGATAGCCCGCCTCCAGGGCGACCTCCTCCACGCCGCGAACGATCTCGGCCAGGAAGGGATCCGCCAGGGTGGTGATCACCAATCCGATGATGGATGTGCGGGTGGTGACCAGGCTTCGCGCCGCGGCGTTGGGCACATAGCCCATCCGCGCCGCCAGCCGACGGATCCGTTCAGCCGTGCGCGGGTTGACCAGGGGGCTTCCCCGCAGCGCTCGCGAGACCGTGGAATGAGAGACGCCGGCCTTGCGAGCGATATCCTTGATCGAAATCCGTCGAGCAGGGCGCCGGCTCATTCGAGTATTGCACACGTGTGCAATTTGCCTCCATGATATTCGGCAAGACTGATCTTGTCAAGGGCCTGCGCGGCGGGCCGCTCCGACCCGGCGGAAATTCCTTTGTGATCCTCCGGGCCGTGAGAGGCATCCCCACAATGATTGTGTGCAGCGGGGCCTTCAGTCGCCGCGCGAAGTCCTCTTTCCTTGCTTTGGGGTTGCCCGGTCGGAGGCGGAGGCCTGTTACCTGGAGGGGAAGAGCGCTTTGCAGGCTGGAGGCTCAGCCTGGAGCGAAAACGTTTCTTCGGCGCGGCTGGGCGGCGAAGGCACCGAACTGCACGCCAGGCCCTGTAAGCCTTTCTTTCGCTCAAGCTTACTGCATGTCAGCCACCAGCACGCCCGGGTTCATGATCCCGGGTGGATCCAGCACCCGCTTCACGTTCCGAAGGAGATCCAGGGCCAGGGGGCCATGCTCTGCGGCCAGGAATGATTGAAAATCCCGCCCGGTTCCATGGTGATGGGTGATCGTCCCCCCACATTCCAGGAACGCCTGCAACGCTGTCCGCTGGAGATCCTGCCAGGCCTCCCGCAAAGCCTCCCGGGGCGGACGAACGAAGAAGGTAAAATACAGCGCGCAGCCGTCCAGATATCCATGCGTTACCCGGCACATCACCCCGCCGACCGACGACCATCGGTCGATGGCCCGCAGCAACCGTTCCCGAACAGTCTGCACCGTTGTTTCGACCCGGGACCATGGCACCGCGGTCTCAACCGTGTCCAGGAGCAACCCGAAATCGATCATGACATCCCGCCAGTAAGGTTGCTCGAAATAGGCCTGCTTCCACGTCTCCACCGCCTCCGGAGCGGGAACACCCCCCGCCCGTTCGATCCAGCGGAGGGCCGAGCGCCATTCCGCTTCCACCCGATGGGCTTCTTCGGGATCTTCGATCTCCAGGCTGAGGTGGAGCAACGCGCCCGGCTCCAGCGGGCGCCCGGCGAGGGCAGCGCTGATGGCCATCTCATACTCGTCGAGCAGGCGGAGAACCGCTGGGGCCAGGCCCGCCTGCAGGATCCCCCGCATCGCCTCCAGGCCCGCGGAGAACGTCGGGAAGCGGAAACCGCCGGCTCGCTTGGCGATCGGCGGCCGCACCGCCCGCACCACCGCCTCCGTGAGAAACCCGAGCGCTCCTTCGCTTCCAATCATCCACGCTCGTAAATCCGGTCCTGCGGCCGATGCGGGCACCTCCCGATGCTCAATCCTTCCCCACGCAGTGGAGAAATGACCGGCTGCCCGGGCCGCGATCCAGCCGCCCAGGGTGGACATCTGGAACGACTGCGGGTAATGGCGGAACGCCAGGCCTTCCGCCCGCAACGCTTCCTCAAGATCCGGGCCCCGGATCCCGGTTTGCACACGGATCCGGTGGCCGATCGGATCGATCCAGCGGATGCGATTCATGTGGGTCAGGTCCACGGAAATGACCCCGTTAAAGCCCGGCGGGGTTTCCGGCTCCACCCCCCCAACGACCGAGGTTCCGCCCCCATAAGGGATCAGCGCGATTGACCGGCGTTCAGCAACCTCCAGCAAGCGGAGGAGATCATCCTCCCCCTCCGGATAAGCGACCGCATCGGGGAAATGAAGATCCTGGCCGGCCCGCAACCGCACCAGATCCCCGAAACTGCGCCCGGCGGCGTGCAGCGCCCGCTCATAGGACGTGGCCAGGATGGCGCCCTTAAAACCCTGGATCTCGATGGGGATGCGAGGTGGAGGAATGCGGAGGGACTCCAGGGAAACAGGCGGCTGATAATCGTCCGGAGAAATCCGCAACCATGGCTCCACTGCTTTCAGCCAGCGGGCGATCCGCTCTGCTGGGATTCCCTCTCCCTCGTAACCCCATCCGTTCCATTTGCGGAGGCGATCCGGCATGCGGGCTACTCCGGCACAGGGTTTGGAAAACCGGCTTCGGTCGGTTTTCGGTGGTCCCTCTGCAATGATGATTAGGAGTTACGCAGTTGAAAGCTCTAAAGGTGGGATGGAATGGCCCCACCCCAAAA
>JAUQQB010000269.1 GCA_030550075.1 Chloroflexota bacterium
TCCGCTGCGGATTTGGGTTGCCATCGGGCTCGCGCTCCCTGCATCAGCAACACGAAAAGCACCAGCGCGCCCTGCATCACGCCTGAAAGGGTGGAATCCAGCTTCAGGGTGATGGGAAGCTGGATGCTGCCGATGTTCAGGGCGGCGAAGAAGAAAGCGACCGGGATGGACCACGAGACGCGGTAATTGGCCAGCATCGCCACCAGCAGCCCCAGGTAGCCGTAGCCGCTGGAGATTGGGGGGATCAATCGATGGTAAACTGCAGTGACCTGCACCGCGCCGGCCAGCCCGGCCATCGCCCCGCACCCCAGCAGGGCCAGGAACAGATAGCGGGCCGTTGGCACTCCCAGCAAATGCGCCGCCCGGATATTTTTCCCGATCGCTTTCAATCGAAGCCCGAAATATGTGTTGCGCAACAGCACATAAACCAGCGCGATGCTCAGGAGAGCCAGCAGCAACGCCCAGGGGCTTAACCGGAGGCCCGGAAGCATCGGTAGCCACAGGCGTTCCGGGAAAGGTTCCGTGCCGCTCATCGAGCCGATCCCGGGCCGCTTCCAGGGGCCAAAGATCAACCACAGGATCAGCGTAGTGGCCACGAAGTTCAATCCCAGGCCGCCGAAGATCTCATGGACGCCTCCATAAATCTTCAAC
The DNA here is from genome assembly GCA_030550075.1 of Chloroflexota bacterium. Classification (GTDB taxonomy): domain Bacteria; phylum Chloroflexota; class Anaerolineae; order Thermoflexales; family Thermoflexaceae; genus Thermoflexus. The sequence goes on from JAUQQB010000269.1 coordinate 652, forward strand.
AGACCCACAAGACCGGCCCAGGCCGCCCCTCCGGCCATCCCGGCCGCCATGGCGAGGATCAGGATCAGCGAGGGCGGGAGGCTGGTATCCTGCAAGGCGCGCATCACCCCGGTGGCGGCGATGGCCCCCAGCATGATCTGTCCCTCCACGCCGATGTTCCATAGCCCGGCCGTGAAGGTGAGCAGGAGACCCGAGGTGGCCAGCATCAGCGGCACCCAGGCCACCAGGATATCGGTGGCGCGCTTCAGAGAGCCGAAGGCCCCCTCCAGCACCTGGCGATAGGCCTCGATAGGGGGAGCTCCAGCGATCAGCAGCACGAGGGTGGTGAACAATAAAGCCATCAAAACCGAGAGGCCCTGAAAGCCGAACTCGATCCATCGAGAAGGGCGAGCGCGAGGGAGAAGGATCTCTTTCATCGCGTCCGTTCGCTCCATTACGGTAAGGGACTTTCTGGAACTGGGGAGGCCGTCGAAAGCGGCCTCCCCACTTTAAAAATTTTGAGATGGGGCGAGGGATATGACAAGCCTTATGGGAGGGGCAGGAACCCTTCTTTCACCATCCCCGCCCGGCGATCATGTGGCCGAGCCGATCCAGCGTGAGCTCCTCCGTGGCCATCGGTTCCGAGATCCGACCGCTGAAGAAGACGATGACCCGATCGCAATATTCCAGGAGCTCCTGGAGGTCGGAGGAGATAACCATCAGGGCTGTGCCTTCCTGCGCCCGTTCCTTCAGCCGTCGCCAGATCCACATGCTGGATTCCACATCCAGCCCGCGCGTGGGATGTTCCAGCAACAGCAGATGGGCAGGCGTTCGGATCAGCGCCAGCAGCGTCCGCTGCTGATTCCCACCAGAAAGCGCTTCCACCATCGTCTCCGGCTTCCCCCGGATATTGAAATCCTGGATCCGGCGCTGGGCCTCCGCGTGTGCCTGCTCCCAAGCGATCAGATAGCGGCCGTTCGGATACACCAGCTGGAAGTGTTCGGTCAGCGTGAGCCCAGGGATTAGGCCCTCTTCCAGGCGGTTGGCGGGCACGAAGAGAACACCCGCTTCCAGGAAGGTGTGATAGGACTTACCCGTAAGATCCTTCCCCCGCACCCGGATGGAGCCCTCCCATGGACGAACGAGGCCCGCGCAGGCGCGCATGAACAATTGCTGGCCGCTGCCCTCCATCCCGGCCAGCCCGATGATTTCGCCCGAACGCACGGTGAGGCTCGCCCGGCTCAGCCGGAGGCGATGATCGCCCACCACCAGGTTCTGGATCTCCAGAACCGGCTCGCCGGGGGGAACGGGCTGGCGTTCCGGCATCGGAAGGGAACGACCGAACATCATCTCAATCAGACGCTGGGGAGAATACGGCGGCGTCGCTTCCCCGGCCAGGCGACCCTGGCGCAATACCGTGACCCGGTGGCACAGCTCCTCCACCTCCTCCAGTTTGTGGGTCACAAAGATAATCGTCTTTCCCTCTTCCGCCAGACGACGCAGGGTGTCGAAAAGCCGGACCTTTTGAGGGACGCTGATGCCCGTTGTGGGCTCATCCAGGATCAGGACCTGGACCCCTCGCCAGAGAAGGCGAAGCAACTCCAGCTGCTGCCGTTCTCCTACTGTCAGGCGATCCACGCGGGCATCCGGATCCAGATCGAACCCGAACTGGCCGGCCAGCTCCTGTAATGCCCGTCGAGCCCTCCGGTGATCCAGCCAGAATCCACCCTCGTGGCCCATCATGAAATTATCCAGGACGGGCATGGCCGGGAAGTCCATCGGATCCTGATGGAGCATCCCGATCCCATGTCGGAGGCCCTCCGCCGGGGAGGCGAAATGGATGGGCTTTCCATCCAGGAAGATCTCCCCTCGATCAGGCCGCAGGTAGCCGGAGAGGATTTTCATCAGGGTCGTCTTGCCCGCCCCATTCTCCCCGAGGAGGCCGTGGATGGTGCCCGCTTCCACCGCAAAGCTGACATCCTGAAGAGCCCGCACGGGCCCAAAGGATTTATAGATATGACGCATTTCCACTTTCATAATCCCATTCCCTGAAGCGCGGGAAAGTTGGAAGGGACTGGGCAACCGGGAGGATTCCCCACTTGCCCCAAAACCTTCAGTAGGACTTAGGCAGTTGACCTCTGGAAAGGAAAGTCAAGGAGCCCCTCCTCCCTTCATTCTCCTTCCCGCGGCCGGAAGGGCCGCGGGAAGGAGAATGAAATGATTTTTGGAGGCTGGGTCGGGCACCGAAAGCACCCGACCCAGCCCCCAAAACCCGGGTGATCGGGCTGGCTGCGTAACTCCTAACTTCAGGAAGGGATCAACCCCTGGATCCTTTGAATCGGAAAGACCGCACAGATCTGCAAAAGGATATGCCGCGCCAATCGAGCAAAAAGGGGCGGCCTGAGAGCCGCCCCTTTTTAATTTATCACAGAGCGTGCCCACCATGTCCTCCGCCTACTTGGTCGGGACGCTCTGGCCCTCCATCCCTTCCAGGAGCTGCGGGAGATACCAGATTTGCTGTGGAGTAGCAACCTTCCCTTCCTCCACATAGAGGGTCCCGTCCTGCAGCCGGATCGGCCCCTTCCACAGCTGGATCGAGCCATCCCCCAGGCCTTTGATGAACTCATCCAGCTTGGCCGAGGCATCCGGGCTTAAAGCCTTCCCCTTCACGAAGCCCACATGGCTTGTGTCCGGGTTGTTGAGATCCTTCCAGTCCGGCCCTACCCAATCCCAGGAAGGCTTCCAATTGCCTTCCAGGGTGGCTTTGATATGGGCCAGATAGGACGGACCCCAGTTGAAGTAGGGCACCCCCAGACAGACGTCGGGCGCTTCCTCGCAGGCGCCGATGTAATCGTAGGGGATGGCCCAGACTTTCTTGCCCGCCTGAGTGGCTTTGGCCGCCTCCCGCAGGCCCTCGGTCGTGTCAATGCCTGAGATGATCACATCGTAACCGGAGTTGATGAAGTCCTGGGCCACCTGGGTGGGATCAGCCGTCACGCCGGGGATATGGAACCAGAAGCCGATCCAGGTTACCTTGAACTTCAGATCAGCGGCCGGCTTGCCCAGATATTTCTCCCAGCAATACTTGGCCCCCAGGTAGGCGGAGGCGGCCAGACGTCGGGTCTCATCGTTGATCAGCGGCCCCAGATAGCCGATCTTGCCCGTCTGGGTGGTCAGGGCCGCCGCGCAGCCAGCGATCATCTTCCCATACTCCATCTGGCCCATCACGTTGGCCAGGTTGGGGATGCCCTTATAGTTCTTCCCTTCCTTCCAGGCATCATCCCCGGAGGCGTGGATCACCACGATGTCAGGATGGGCCTGGGCGAACTTGATGGCTTCGTCCTTGTGGTCGTCGGAGTTGAAGATGATCACCTTCGCGCCCTTGGTGAGCAGCTCCTCTGCCAGCTGAGAGGCGGTGGTCCCCGGGCGATCCGCCGGGTTCACCTTATCGATGTAAAGCATCTTCGCGCCGGGAAGCTTTTGCTCCACATACTTGCCCGCCTCATAATGAGCCTGACTCCAGCCTCGATCATTGTAAGGGCCCACGAGGAGCATCCCGAAGATGATCTCTTTGGGGGCGGCAGTGGGAGTAGGCTGGGCTGGGGCGGAAGTTGGAGTGGGTTGCGGAGCGGCTGGGGCGGTGGCGGTCGCAGGGGCAGGCGTGGCGGGTTGGGCGCACGCCGCAAGGGCCAGCGTGATGCTCAGGAAGAGGCTCACAACGATCCACCGATGCCAATGAGGAACCATCTTCTCCTCCCGCGGTGGGGATCTTGCCTCTTATTTTATGCGGCCGAATCCAGCAACGCAACCCCTTCTCTATGGATTTCCTTCAATGGTGCGCATTGGGGTTCGGACATGGTGGAAACAGATGAGCCCTCCCCCTCCTCACAACCCTGAGGGCTGTAGGGAGGGGGGAGGGAAAGAGCTTTTGGGGGCCGGGGCGGGCCGCCGGTCCCACGCGGGGGGTTTCCGCGCCCCCCTCATGTCGCCCCCGGGGCGCGCCGCCCTTCCAACACCACAGCTTGACCCCCACGCTCAAGCCACGATTAGCGTCTCGGCGACAGCCGTG
>JAUQQB010000270.1 GCA_030550075.1 Chloroflexota bacterium
CCCCCAAAAGGATTTGGGGTGGGGCCATTCCGTCCCACCTTTAGAGCTTTCAACTGCGTAACTCCTAAGGAACAGAAAAAGTTGGGACGCCAGGTCAAGCTGTCACGGAGGGTCTCCTCATCGCATCTAAAATGAAGGGGGCTGGAGGCGGTCAGGGCCGCCACCTCCCAGAAGTCGACTTCGGAGGAAGCGATGATCCCGAAATCGTGGACACTGGGGATCGCTCTGGTCGCGCTGATCAGTGGAATCTGGCTGATCGGGAGCCGGGTTCACGAGGCCGGGCTTGCTGTTCGGGAAGCTCCTCAACCAGGCTACCGCGCGCCCGGCTTTTCGCTGCGCACCCTCGATGGGGAAACCCTCTCGCTCTCAGAACTGCGGGGCCGGACCGTGGTGCTGAATTTCTGGGCGACCTGGTGCCCACCCTGCCGGGCCGAGATGCCCGCCTTTCAGCGGCTTTATGCGCGCTATGTGGATCGAGGGCTGATGGTGATCGGGGTGAACGCCACGCTGGGGGACGACCTGGCGGCGGTATTCGCTTTCCGCCAGCAATATCAGCTGACGTTCCCGATTCTGCTGGATGAAAATGGCCAGGTGAACCGGAGCTATCGGGTGACGGCCCTTCCCACGACCTTTTTCATTGATTCCAATGGAATCATCCGCGATGTCGTGATCGGGGGCCCGTTGAGCGAGGCCGCCATCGAAGCCCGCCTGTCTGAGATCCTTTCGGCAGGGAACCGCTGATGCTGCCGGTGCTCTCCCTGGGGCCATTCGCCCTGCCCACCCGGCCGGTCCTTTTGCTGCTGGGCCTGTGGCTGGGGCTGACGCTCGTAGAACGAGAGGGGCGACGGCGGGGCATTGGGGCGGCCCTGGCGATGGATGCCCTGTGGGGCCTGGCCGCAGGCTACATCGCGGGCCGGGTGGGTGCCCTGCTTCCCTATGGCTTCTCTTCGCCATGGGACCTGCTCAGCATCATCCGTCCGATTGATCCCACACTGGCTCCTCTCCCTGCCCTTCTCACGGCCGCAGGTGTGATCGCCTGGCGATGGCAGCGCCATCGGATCCCATGGCGGGTGGGTCTGGATGCCATGGCCCCCCTGCTTTTCGGGATGGCCATCGCGTGGGCTTTAGGGGATTGGGCGGAGGGCCGCCGGTATGGGGAACCCACCTCCATCCCCCTCCTGGCGATGTTAGGCGGAGGAGAGCGCCATCCGGTGCAGCTTTACGAGGCCGGGGTGGGGATCCTGGCCTTCACGCTCTGGCATTGGATGCGGAAGCGCTTGCGGGCTCCCGGAGGCTCCTTCCTGCTGGCTTTCACTCTCTACAGCGCGACCCGATTCATCGTAGAAGGATTCCGTGCGCAAAGCCTCACATGGCTGGGATTCAGGGTTCCCCAGCTCCTGGCGTTTGTGGGGCTCATCATCGGACTCGGGGGGCTCGCCTGGATAGAGGAGCGATCCCACGATTCACCTGCTTAGTTTCGCAACCCGAAGAGCCGTAGATTGAACAAAGAGGTGGCCGCGGCTTCGCCGCGGCCACCATATGGTCCTTCCGAACGACCTTAGGACTCCGCTGGAGCTCCGGCAGCAACCTCCCAGGCCTTCGGGTTCCGCTGATAGAGGAAGAACAGGACCGCCAAGATAACCAGCAGGATCACCAGCCCAATGACTCCTGCCAGCTGCACGGCGCTCACGAAAACAAAGGGCGGCCAGAGGAAGCCGTCGGCAATGCTGGTGATCCGCACCGCACCCTCTGGCATCTGGAACCCGGAGGCCACCGCCGCTGAGGTGAAGAGGTCCGCCATCCCGGTGGCGATATAGAAGCCCACTGCCAGCGTGAGGGTCCCCGCGAGGATCATTCGGAAGATGTTCCCTCGCATCAGGGGAGCGAACATTGCCACCACGAAGGGGATCACCGCGAGATCCGCGAAGAGGATCACCCGGTTGCCAGGCAGGATGGCACTGAGCAGGATCGCCACCGGCACCAGCACCAGCGCCGTCGAGATCGCGGCTGGATGGCCAATCAGGATCGCCGAGTCCAGCCCGATGTAGATCTCCCGACCGCCCGCCCGCCGCTGCATGAAGTCCCGGGCTGCCTCCGAGACCGGGATCAGACCCTCCATCAGGATCTGAACCATCCGCGGCAGAAGGAGCATGACCGCCGCCAGATTCATCGCCGTCTTGAGGACCTTCACCACCACAGTCTGAACATCACCGGCGTTATAGAAGCCCAGGATCCCCAGGATCAGACCGATGATCAGACCCAGGATCACCGGCTCCCCTGCAATGCCCAGCCGACGGCGAATCGCATCCGGATCCGCCTGCACATCCCGAAGGCCTGGGATCTGATCGATGATCCAGTTCACCACAATCGCGATGGGCACTCCTGGAGCGGTGGTCAGATGAGGAATCGAAATCCCCGGGAGGCTGTAGAAGCGCTGAACTGCGGGAGCTGTCCAGTCAGCGAAGAAGAGCGCCAGCGCAGCGGCGATCGCTGCAGCCAGAAGGCCAAGGAGGAGATTTCCCGTGGCAGCCACGATGAGCGAGCCGATGAATGCGAAGTGCCAGTAGTTCCAGACATCAATGTCCAGGGTTTTGGTCAGACGGGTCACCAGCATCACGATGTTCACAAGCAGGGTGAGAGGGATCACCCACAGGCCGACCGCGGAGCCGAACGCGATGGCCGCCGCCGAGGGCCAGCCCACGTCCACCACGTCCCGCTGGATCCCGGTGTTCTTCACCATCGCCTGGGCTACTTCAGAGAGGTTGGTCCACATCAGGCCGATGACCAGGTTGATCCCGATGAAGGCAATGCCAATGGTCACGCCGGCCCGGAACGCCCGACCGGGTTGCGCCCCCAGGGCGACCGCGAACAGGAAGATGATAATGGGCAATGCGACCGTGGCTCCCAGGTTGTCAATGATCGCCTTCAACGTGCTCAGGAAGACCTCCATGGTTACCTCCTTATTTTGGGGATGTTATAGGGATGCGAAGGGCGAATAGACGCCCATAGAGCCCTTTCCCTCCCCCTGAGGTCCCTTGGGACGCAACGTTAGGGAAAGAATCAACAGCCCTCTTATCCCCCTGAAACACCCCTCATCGGGGGACTTCTAACACGCGCGCTTGCCTGAAGACAGGGTCAGCTTTTCCGAAGGATCTCCGCGATCTGATCCAGCACCTGGTCTTTGCCGATCCCCGTCAGGAAGGCCAGCGTCTGAATCACCGGGATGCCCAGATTCTGCGGGACAGGAGTGGTAGTCACCACCAAGTCGAAATCCTTGGCCAGCGCCGGGACCTCTGCCGCCTTGCACTGACGGGTAACCACCGGGATGCCCCGCGCTGCCAATCCCTCCTCGATCGCCTTCGCAACTACCGTGGAGGTTGCGATGGCCGTTCCACAGGATACCAGAACTCGTTTGGGTTGAGCCATAGGCACCTCCTGGCTGAGCATCTGTTGGTTTTTGAGAGGGGTCGGGCGCCTTCGGCGCTCGACCCAACCTGAACCCCTAAAGTCGAGCCGACCAAGCTCACGGAAGCCCTAAGTGCGCAATCACCTCCTCCGGCAAGCGCGCCTCATAGATCTGCCGAATCCGCTCCAGATTCTGGAACAGCTCCGCCAGACGTTGCAACATTTCAATCTGCCCATGGGGTTCATTCAATGCCATTACGATTACCACCGAGACCGGCACGATCTCCTCCGGGTTCACCATGTTCCGGAAGGCCACCGGTTGCTCCAGGGTGGCGATGGCCAGCGCGGGGGCGATCACATGCTCCACATCGGCGTGCGGGATCGCTACATGCAGGTCCCCAGCCAGTGGAAAGCCTGTCGGGTTCGTTCGTTCCCGCTCCAGCACGGCCTCCGCAAACGAAGGTCGAACAAATCCCTCCTCCTCCAGGCGAGCCGCCAACCGTCGGATCACCTCTTCAGCGGAGGAAGCCCTCATTTGCAGCAAGACCAGACGCGGTGCAACCGTCACCGACGGGATTGCTGGGGGAGCCTCCCGATGTCCTTCCTCCATCCTTTCCTCCCTACCCCAGCAGGATCCCCGGTCGCTCCAGGGCCATGCGCAGATCGTCCAGGAACTGAGCGGCCTGTGCGCCGTCCACGATGCGATGGTCAGCGGTAAGCGTAAAGGTGGCCACGGGGTGGACCTCCACACGATCCCCTTCCCTGACGATAGGTCGCTTCGTCACCCGCCCCACGGCCAGGATGGCTGCTTGAGGCGGGTTCAGGATTGCCGTGAAGCGATCCACGCCATACATCCCCAGGTTCGAGAGCGTAAAGGTCCCGCCCTGAAGGTCCTCCGGCCGGAGTCGTCCTTCCCGGGCCCGGACAGCCTTTTCCTCCAGCGCACGGGCGATCTCGATCAGGCCTTTTCGATCCGCTGCGTGCACCACCGGCACCACCAGGCCCTCTGGCATCGCCACCGCTACTCCAATGTTCACATCCTCCCACTCCAGGATCTCCTCCCCCTCCAGGGTCGAATTCAATGCGGGGTGCCGCCGCAGGGTCCAGGCACAGGCCCGGATCAGAAGGGCCGTCAGGGTCACCCGAACACCTTCCTCCCGCTCCGCCCAGGCGGAAAGATCCTCCACGATCCCCAACGCCCGGTCCATCGCCACGTCCACGCTGACCGTGAATTGGGGCGCCTCCCGAACGCTTCGGGTCATCCGTTCCGCGATGGCCCGCCG
>JAUQQB010000271.1 GCA_030550075.1 Chloroflexota bacterium
GGCCAGGCCACGAAGCCCGAAGTCCTCGAGGCCCTGCGGCACGTCCTGGAGGTTCGCCTGGGCAAACGCGTGGTCCTGGCCAAGGACACCCCGAACTTCATCGCCAACCGCATCGGCTTCATCGCCGGCGCTTTCGCCAATCAATACACGCTTCAGCACGGTTACACCGTGGAGGAAGTGGATGCCCTCACCGGCCCCCTGATCGGGCGGCCCAAGACAGCGACCTTCCGCCTGCTGGACCTGGTGGGCCTGGATGTGGCGGCCTACGTGGGGCAGCATAGCATGGCCGCTCTGGCCCATGATCCCTTCGTGGCCCTGGTGAAGGATTCCCCGATGAATCGGGTCATGGCGACCATGATCGAGCGGGGGTGGCTGGGCAACAAGGCCGGCCAGGGCTTCTACAAGAAGGTGGAAACCCCCGAAGGGACCCAGTACTGGCCCCTGAACCTGAAGACCATGGAATACGAGCCGCCGAAGAAGCCGCGGTGGGATTCCGTGGGGAAGGCGTTGAAGATGGAAGATCTGAACGAGCGCATGCGCTTCCTGGTGGCCCAGGAGGATCGGGCGGGCCAGTTCGTGCGGGACGTGCTGGATTTCTATCTGGCCTATGCGGCCTATGTGGCCCCCGAGGTCGCGGACGATATCGTGGCGATCGACCAGGCGATCCGCTGGGGCTTTAACTATGAGCTGGGCCCCTTTGAGGCCTGGGATGCCCTGGGCGTGGCGGAGACGGCCGCGCGCATCGAGGCCCGGGGCTGGCCGGTGGCGGAGTGGGTGAAGGCCTTCCTGGCCGCCGGGAACCGGACGTTCTACCAGTATGAGAACGGCCGGGCGGTGGCATATTATGATTTCAAGATGGGAACCTATCAGCGCCTGATCCCCCATCCGAAGGCCATAATCCTCAGGGACCTCAAGAGCGAGGGCCGGGTGCTGGAGCGCAATCCCAGCGCCAGCCTGATCGATCTGGGCGATGGCGTCCTCGGCCTGGAGTTCCACACCAAGGCCAACGCCCTGGACCCCGATATTTTCGCGATGATGCAGCGGGCGCTGGAGCGGCTGGACCGCGAGGAGTGGGTGGGGATGGTCATCGGCAACCAGGGGGAGCACTTCTGCGCCGGGGCCAACGTCTTCGTCATCGGGGTCTCCGCCCAGCAGGGGATGTTCGAGGCCATCGAGCAGGGTGTGCGGACGATGCAGAGCCTGATGATGACCATGCGCTACTTCCACAAACCCATCGTCACCGCCCCCTTCGGGATGACCCTGGGCGGCGGCGCCGAGGTGGCCATGCACGGCGCCCGGATGGTGGCCTCCTCGGAGACCTACATCGGCCTGGTGGAGGTGGGGGTGGGCCTGATCCCCGCCGGCGGCGGGTGCAAGGAGCTGATCCGCCGGGTGCTGACCCCCGCGATGCAGACTGAGAATGCGGATCCCATGCCTTTCCTCCGCCGGATCTTCGAGACCATCGGGATGGCGAAGGTGGCGACCAGCGCCGAGGAGGGTCGGGCTCTGGGCTTCCTGAGCGATGCGGACCGCATCGTGATGAATCCCGACTTCCTGCTCGACGAGGCCAAACGTGAGGTGTTGCATTTGGTGGAATCGGGTTACCGGCCGCCGTTGAAGCCCAAGCTCTACGCAGCCGGGCGAGATTTCCTGGCCGCTCTGCGGATTGGTGTCTGGCAGATGTGGGAGGCCCGCTACATCAGCGAGCACGACGCGAAGATCGGGGAGAAGCTGGCCTACGTGCTCTGCGGCGGTGATCATCCCGAGCCGATGTGGGTGGACGAGGAGCACTTCCTGGATCTGGAACGGGAGGCCTTCCTCTCGCTGTGCGGGGAGCCCAGGACGCAGGAGCGGATCTGGCACTTCCTGCAGACCGGGAAGATCCTGAGGAACTAACGCGGCTCCCTTCCGGGCTCTCTTGGAGAAGGCGCGTCTCTTGCATTCTGAATCAGGAGGTTTGCGATGCGCGAGGCGGTGATCGTCTCGGGTGTACGGACGGCAGTCGGGAAAGCGAAGAAAGGAACCCTCCGGACCACCCGTCCCGAGGTGCTGGCAGCGACGGTGATCGCGGAGGCCTTGCGGCGGGCTCCCGGAGTGGAGCCGTCGATGGTGGACGACGTGATCCTGGGCTGCGCAATACCGGAAGGGCACCAGGGGCTCAACATCGCCCGCATTGCCGCCCTCAAGGCCGGGCTCCCCGTCAGCGTCCCGGCCATGACCATCAATCGGTTCTGCTCTTCGGGGCTCCAGGCCATCGCCCTGGCGGCGGAACGGATTATGACCGGCGGGGCCGACATCATCATCGCCGGCGGCGTGGAGTCCATGTCCCTGGTGCCCATGGTCGGCTTCACCCTGCGGCCGGACCCGGAGCTATCGGTGGCGTGGCCCGAGGTGTTCATCAGCATGGGCCTGGGGACGGAGCGGCTGGCGCAGAAGTTCGGGATCTCCCGGGAGGACGCCGATGCCTTCTCCCTGCGCAGCCACCAGCGGGCCATCGCCGCCATCGACTCCGGTAAATTCAAAGAGGAGATCGTCCCTCTGGAAGTAGAGGTGGCTGAGCCGGCCGAAGATGGCCGGGTGGTGCGGCGCCAGGTGATCTTCGACACCGACGAGGGCCCGCGGCGCGACACCTCGATGGAGGCCCTCTCGCGGCTCCCGCCGGCCTTCAAGAACGGCGGGGTCGTGACGGCGGGGAACTCCTCTCAGATGAGCGATGGAGCAGCGGCGGTGGTGGTGATGGCCCGGGAGCGGGCGGAGGCCCTGGGCCTGAAGCCCATCGCCCGGTTTGTGGCCTTCGCGGTTGCGGGGGTGCCGCCCGATCTGTTTGGCATCGGCCCGGTGGAGGCCATCCCGAAAGCCCTGCGGATGGCGGGGCTGCGGTTGACAGACATTGATCTGATCGAGCTGAACGAGGCCTTCGCCGCGCAGACCCTGGCGGTGATCCGGCAGTTAGAGATGGATCTCGAACGGGTCAACGTCAACGGCGGAGCCATCGCCCTGGGGCATCCGCTGGGGTGCACCGGGGCCAAGCTCACGGTCCAGATCCTGAACGAGCTGCGGCGCCGGGGTGGCCGCTATGGGATGGTGACGATGTGCATCGGCGGCGGCATGGGTGCCGCCGGGATCTTCGAGATGCTTTAGCGACACCAGCCCGGGGAAAGGCGGTCGTCATCGGGCACGTCCGCGCCCTCAGGAGTTACGCCGCTGGTTTTCTCCTGGGGGGTCGGGGCCATTCCACTCTCCTCACAGGCCCCGAACGGCGTAACGCCGATTTTGTGAACGCTTATCACGGGCGCTTCGCTTTGGGCTCGCCTCCCCCACGGCCCAAAGAGGCGTGGGAAGGTGGGGGATGAGCTCTGGGGTGCTGGGCCGGGGTCTTCGATCCCCGAGCCCGCACCCCTTTCGGAGGGCAGGCCTCCAGGCCCCCCGTCGGCATGCCCGGGGACGCGCTCCCCGAACATCCATCCAGCACGGTGCAAACATCCCTCAAAGAGGGATCCTCCTGAGCGATCGCTCCGGCGCATGGGGAAGACACCCCCTCGAGAAACAGCCATCCCCCAAAGCGAGCTGGATGCCCACAGATTCTCCCTCTGCCATCTGCACCTCTGACCCCCCAGGACGAAAGTCCTAAACCCGATGGTCAGATCATTTTTACCCTGTGACCGGAGACCCGTTTCCAGCACCTTAGGAGGAGAGATGCCTCCCCGACGTCAGATGACCACCCTCCAATCGTGGTTTTGCACATGAGAGATGTAACCCCGCCGGAGATCCGGGACGCCGCGATCTGGCCGAACGGGGAAGGGGGCTATTACCTGGAGGTGACGGCCGTGGACAACTGCGCGGTGGCCTCGGTGGATCTGGCCGCCACCAGCAGCAGCGGCGGCGGGGCCAGCGCCGCCATGGGGTCCGTCGGCCCCAACCGCTACGGGGCTGCAATCTCCCTCCCCCGGCTGGGGCTCAACACCTTCGTCATCATCGCCACCGATGCTGCCGGCAACGCCAGCATCTGGACAGCTACCCTCCCCGCCACCTACTCCGGCGCCTTCGGCTTCACCTGCCTCAAGGGGGCCTGCGGCGGCCACCAGGGCACCGAGGGCGACCCCATTAACACTTCCTCCGGAAACTTCGTCACCCGCACCCTGGACCTGCGCCTCCCGGGCATCGGCAACACCGAAATTCGGGTGGAGCGGACTTATAACTCCCAGGCTGTCCCCCCGAAAGGGGATTTCACCCTCATCGGAATGGAGCCCGGCCCCTTCGGCCCCGGCTGGTCCTGGCCCTTTGACTTCCACCTGGAGTTCGTGGACAACATGCTGCTCACGGGCATCAAAGCCCATTACCCGGATGGCCACACGGCCATCTTCCACCGGAATCCGGATGGCACCTTCACCTCCGAAAGCCCCGGCAACACCGATACCCTCCAGGCCGTCCCCGGCGGATATATCCTGAAGCAGAAGGACCTCACCGAATACCGCTTTGACGCCGGAGGTCGCCTGGTGGAGGTCCGCGATCCTAACGGCAACACCCAGAACCTGACCTACGACGGCTCCGGCAAACTCATCCGGGTCCAGAACAGCGCCGGGCGGTGGATAGAAATCGCCTACAACGACGCGGGGCTGATCCGGGAGATCACCGCTCCCGAGGGGGTGCGCCTGCGCTACGAATACACCGATGGC
>JAUQQB010000272.1 GCA_030550075.1 Chloroflexota bacterium
CTCCCCTCTCCCCACGGCCCAAAGGGCCGTGGGGAGAGGGGAGAAGGGGGGTGGGGCCATTCCGTTCCACCTTTAGAGCTTTCAACTGCGTGACTCCTATACGAATTACGAAAGTCTCGTGGTATTCGCCGGATGCACCACCCCCTGGACTGCTTGACAAAGGCTTGAGGTCTCGATAAAATAAAAGCGCTTTTGTAAAGCGCTTTATCAAACCACCTTGAGGATCCTCCTCTACAACGGCGCAATGCGGGAGTGTCTTTTGGGAGAACAGAGGGGACAGTTCGAGCACGGAGTCCCCGATGAGCGGGAAGGGCATGCCCACCATTTATGACATTGCGCGGGAAGCGGGCGTTTCCATCACCACGGTCTCCAACATCCTGAACAACAAGGGGCGGTTCAAACCGGAGACCGTGGCCCGGGTGTTAGAGGCGGTGGAGCGTCTCCGATACCGTCCGAACTTCGCCGCCAGAAGCCTGGCGGCCCGTCGGACCTACACCGTGGCCCTTTCCGCGCTGTTGACCCCGGAATCCTTTGACCCCCTGAACCTCCAGTATTTCGGGGCCATCGCCCAGGCTGTCAGTCGCTCCGGATTCAATTTCCTCCTTCATATCAGCCACGATCGGGAATCCTTTGAGCGTTTCGCCTCCACCGGGATTTGCGAGGGCTGGCTGGTGATGATGGTCCGCCGTCAGGATGAGCGCGTTCCCCTCTTGAAGGATCTGGGCGTCCCCTTCGTTTCCATCGGCCGGCCGGACGAGGTGGAGGGGATCGATGTGGTGGATACGGATTTCGAGCAAACGGCCCGTTTGGCGCTGGAGCATTTGCTGGCCCTGGGGCATCGACGGATTGCCTATCTGGCGGAGCCGCTGGAGTTCGGCTACTCCGCGATCCGCCTCCGGGCGTATCTGGCGCTTTTGCGGGAATACGGTCTGGAGGAGAATGTAGACCGGGTGGCGGAGACCGATGGGACGGAGGCGGGGACGGTGCGGGCGCTGGAGGCGCTATGGTCCAAAGGGGAGCCGATCACAGCGATCATCACCCATGACATCCCAGCCCTCACGGTGCTGCAGATCCTTAAAAGCTGGGGCCTGCGGGTTCCGGAGGATGTTTCGGTGATCGGCTGTTCAGACTCGCCGCTGGCGGCGCTGGCGGACCCGCCGCTGACCACGATCAACCTGCATGTGGACCGGATTGCCGAGGCGGCCGCGGAGGCCCTGGCCCGTCGTCTCCAGGAGCCGGAGGCCCCGCCGGTTTACACCCTGATCCCCGCCCGGCTGGTGGTGCGAGGATCCACCGGCCCATGTCGATGAACGGCGAAAATAAGCGGGCTCCGCCCGGAGGCTATGGGGGAATTCAGGAGAGCCCATCGATGATGGGATGTTCCACACCAGCAAGCTCCGGAGGCCTACCTGCGGCCTCCGAAGCCGGAAAATCTGGAATGGGGAGGTGGAAGATGGTTCCGCGACATTCCTATGTGTGGATGGCGGTGTTTGTGGCGCTGGGCCTGCTGCTGGCGGCCTGCGCTCAGCCGGCGACGCCCACACCGACCCAGGCGCCGGCCCCGACGCGGCCCCCCCAGCCGACCCAGGCGCCGGCTCCCACTCCCACCCCCGCCCCGAAGGTCAAGATCACCTACTGGGAGCAGGAGAACGAGGAAGTGGATACCTTCCTGGATGAGCTGGTCGCCGACTTCATGAAAGCGCACCCGAACATCACCGTCGAGCGGGTGCATTACGGCAACGAGGAGCTGCGCGATCAGTTCCAGGCGGCCAGCCTGGCCGGGGCGGCCCCCGAGCTGGTGCGGGTGCCCAACGACTTCGCCGGCCCCTTCAGCGCCCTGGGCATCATCGCCAAAGCCACCGACGTGTTCGATCGCGCCTTCCTGGATCAGTTCATCCCTGAAGCCCTGAACGCCACCCGGGTGAAGGGGGAGATCTGGGGGGTGCCCGACAACTATGGCAACCACCTGATGTTGCTTTACAATAAAGACCTGGTCAAGGAACCCCCCAAGGATACCGATGAGTTGATCCGGATGGCCCAGGAGCTCACCAAAGGCGAGATCCAGGGCTTCGCCTACAACCTGAACGAACCTTTCTGGCTTGCCCCCTGGCTGGGTGCCTTCGGGACCTGGCCGCTGGATGAGAACGACAAGCCGACCTTCGACAACGAGGGCACGGTGGGGGCGCTTCAGTTCGTCCAGGACCTCAAGTCCAAGCACAAGGTGGTCCCCCAGGAGTGCGATTACAACTGTGCCGACACCCTCTTCAAGGAGGGCAAGGCGGCGATGATCATCAACGGCGACTGGTCCCTGGGCGGCTACGCGCAGGTCCTGGGCGACAAGCTGGGCGTGGCCCCGATCCCGAAGGTGACGGCCACCGGCAAATATCCTACCCCCATGACCGGTGGCAAATACTGGATGGTCTCCAAGGCTGTCCTCCAGGATCCCGCTAAGGTGGAGGCCGTCAAGACCTTCGTGGCCCACATGACCTCAGCGGACGTGCAGAAGAAGTGGATCGAGAAGTTCAAGCGCCTGCCCTCCCTGCAAGCCCTGAAGGATAATCCCGCGATTCAGCAGGATCCGATTCTGAAGGGCTCCTTCGAGCAGTTGCTGCTGGGTCGGCCCATGCCCGCCGCCCCCGAGATGCGCTGTGCCTGGGATGCCATGCGCCCGAACCTGGAGGGCGTGATGGCGGGGACCCTCAAGCCGGCTGATGCGGCAAAGGCCATGCAGCAGGCAGCGGATCAGTGCGTGGCGGAGCTGGGGAAGAAGTAAGGCTTGAATCGGGCGCGGCGGGGGGCTGGTTCAGCCCCCCGCCCGCTGGTTGAATGAACACGCGCCATCGCAGCGGGCTGGGAGGACGGCCCCTGAGCGGCGGCGCAGGACAGGAGGGATGCGGAATGGGTGCGTTAACCCCTTCGCTAATGATCCGCTCCCTGGGCCAGGTTCTTGGATTTGTCTTCGCCATCGCAGTCGTTCTGGCCCTGTTAGAAGGCTATGTGTATCTCCTCTTCTTCCGACGGCCCCGGAGTCTCCCCTCGGCTGTGTTCGCTCGAGGTGTCCAGAGTGCCATCGCAATCCTCTTGGTTTTGCTGACCCTGCGCTTTCTGGATCGGATGGGGCTTGTCGCCGACCTGGTCGCCGCATGGGGGTTAACCCCGGCGGTGACCCTGCCGGAGCGCCTTTGGGGCGCCTGGGCGGCCCTCACGCCGATGCCATGGCGCCTGATCCTCCCTCCGGTAGCGGTCCTGGTTCTGGAGGCGGCGATCTACCTCACCGGGGAGCCCCGCCCCTCTCGTCTGGGGCTGGCCTATGTTCTCGTTCTTCCTGCCCTCGTCGGCATCAGTTTCCTGATCATCATCCCCTTCCTGTTCGAGGTGCGTCTGGCGTTCTCGAACATGGCGATGTATACGGCTCAGAACCCTCAGTTTGGGCTTCGGTATGGCATCGAAAACTTTATTAAGGTGTTCACGGGACCTGTGGCGAAGGATGCCACATTCTTTGAGGTATTGGGACGGACGGTCCTGTGGACTGTCATCAATGTTTCCCTCCATGTCACCGGGGGCCTGATCCTGGCGCTGTTGCTGAATCGCTCAATGCGGCTGCGGGGCCTTTACCGGACGATCCTGATCCTCCCCTGGGCGGTCCCTTCCACGATCACGGCGATGGCCTGGCGCAACGAGTTCGACTTCCGCTACGGGTTCTCCAACATCCTGCTCCGAAACGCCCAGCAGTTCTTCACGGACCTGGCGGCGCAGACTCAGACGCTCCCCCTGATTTATGACCTCTTCAACTGGCTCTCCCAGGCCATCCATCCGGTCCCCTGGCGGCAGGACCCCACATGGGCCTTCATCTCAGTGGTTATGACCAATGTCTGGCTGGGGATCCCATTTATGATGGTGGTGATCCTCGGGGGGTTGCAAAGCATCTCCCAGGAATACTACGAGGCAGCGGAGATCGATGGGGCCAGCAAATGGCAGCAGTTCCGCCACATCACCCTGCCGCTGCTACGCCCGGTGCTGGTGCCGGCGACCATCCTGGGGACGGTGTGGACGTTCAACCGGTTTGAGGTGATCTATCTGGTGACGCAGGGCGGGCCTCAGGAGAAGACCGATATTCTGGTATCGTCGCTTTACAAAGCCATCTTCCAGTTTTACCGTTACGGCTTCAGCGCTGCGTTCGCGCTGGTGATCTTCCTCATCCTGCTTCTCTGGTCGATCATTTATCTGCGGATCACAAGGGGATTACGGGGGGTTTATGAATGAGGGGGAAAGGGATATGGTCTTCCATGGTAGAAGTCCCGGCGGCCCCGGCCCGGCTATGGCCGCGCCTTCAGCTGCGCGCGTTGTTTTACCGACCTCGTGGGGATAGCCCGATCAAGCGGTTGTTCATCCATCTGGCGCTGTGGGTCGCCTGTTTGATCGCGGTTTACCCCGTTCTGCGAGTGGTCACCATCTCCCTGCGGCCGGCGAACAAGCTGCTCACCACCAGTCTGGCCATTATCCCGGAAGACGCGACGCTGGCGAACTATATGGAGCTGCTGTTCGGACGGCCGGGGCGTCCGACGGAGTTCTATCTCTGGATCTGGAACAGCCTGGTTATCACCGTCACCACCGCGACGATTGGGTTGCTGCTTTCTGCGACCGCCGCCTA
>JAUQQB010000273.1 GCA_030550075.1 Chloroflexota bacterium
GACGCCGCAACACCCCAAGCCCATCCGCCAGGACCTGAGCGCAGGCCGGGCAATTCGGGGAAAGGAAGAGCAGGGCGCGCGGAACCCCGGCCCATTCTCGTGGATCGCTGGACCCCGCGACTAAGCCTTCCAGGGCGGGCGCCTTCTCCTCAGGTTCTAAGCCCTGAACCGGGAATCCTTCTCCCGAAGCGAGCCCGTTCTGGATCCGCCGCACAATCCCCATCAGGAGCAGGCTGTGCAGGATCACCAGGATCCAGAGAAGGATCAGCGAGAGCGTGAGAGCGAGCGATCCTTCACTCATCCTCATCTCCGGATTTGCAATGGCACTTCGTCTCCTTCCTCAAAACTTTCGGGGTCGTGAAGAAGGTCCTAAACCCGGAATAGCCGAATCCAGATCGGAAGGTCCAGCAGCCACATCCCACTCAGGAGCAGGAAGACGGCGAGGAAGAGCGCAGGCCATCCTCCCCATCCCGGAGGCTCTTCCAGCATCAGGATCCTTGCGACCAGGATGGCGCCTTCCAGCAAAGCCAGTCGAGCCATCGTGCGGAGGGAAATTCGCTCATCGGTCGTCCCAAAGCAGCCGCATGGGATCCGTCGCCCTCGCCGAAGGTTGATGCCCACCGCCAGCATGAAGATCCCGAGGAGTCCGAGGGCCACCGGCCATCCCCACTGGAACCCCCAACCGGACAGGAACACGAAGGCGAGACCGCCTTCCAGGCCGAGGATCCCTATGGCGGCAGGCCCAGCCATAGCCGGCGGTAGGATCGCATAACCCTGAACCGCCTGAACAAAGGCGAGCGGGCGGCGCGCTTTAGCCAGCGCAGAACGCAGGAATACCAGCCCGATAGCCAGGCGAACGGCTGTGGCGAGAGCGGTCAGTTCCAGCGATCCATCCATCTGCATCCTCCAATAAGATCTTCTCTCTGAGCTTAATCTGCTTTCGATGATAGGGATCTGCCGAAAGGGGAGCACGGGATCTACAGAACAGGTGGTCTTTTTCTTCCCTCCTCGGTGGCCCCTGGGCTGACTGAAACGATTCGGGCATCTTTCCGGATGGTCTCTGAAGGGCAGGGATGGGAACAGAGCGGATCGATCCCTGGCTGGGATTGAACAGGCCGCACGGGTTTACAACAAAGCCGTGCTCCGAGGGGAACCTGGGGTCAGGTTTCGGTGTATTGATTTCAGGGAATATGTGGGGATGGGAGGGTGCGCCCCTTAACCTCCTGGAAATGGGGGATAGGCGGGTCCGTTGTTTTCGGCCGCCGGTTTCTTCCCCCACGCCTTTCCCCTTGAGTAGGGAGGGAGTATCGCGGCGTTCCGGGTTCCGCACTCGGTTGGGAGGTGGACATGGCTTAGGAGATCCCACGAAGCGCTAACCCAAGGGCTAACCCCACCAGCCCATAGCCATGCCAGCGATGTAGACGAGGCCTCTGATCTAAAAGTAGATTTAACATGTTTATAATGTGCATTTCCCCTAACAAAACAGGCGGGATCCCCACCGCCAATGCCCGTCCCAGCCCATATAAGCCCAGCACGAGCCCGCCATATGCGGGTGTTCCTTGGAACAGGATCGCCAGAACCAACAACCAGTAGCCCGAGAAGGTCACCCGAGTGATTAGGCCCGAGCCCAGATCTATCCCCCACCAATAGGCTGCCCCCACCGCACCAAAGCGGTGATACCACGTTTTTTTCGTTTGCCGAGGCCATTGGGGGATAGGAAAGCGAAGCCCTTCAAACTCGCGCCAGGCCAAGGCCAAACTCAGCCCAGCCAGGCCCAGCCAGAGGACATGGGCAGGTAGCTGACCAATCCCTCGGCCACCAAGCCATCCCATGAGACCACCCGCCAGAGCGCTGCTCATCATACTGCCGCCTGTATGCGCCGCCAGAGCCTGAAGATAGAGGTAACGGGTCTTGCTCCCCTGCCCGAGGGGAGTCAGCGCTCCTACGAGCGAAAGACCTCAGAGGCTGCCCACCTGGAGCCAACCGAGCCACAGGGCCCAGGGGAGAAAAATCAGCCACGGGTTGACCATAAGGAACCCAAGCCCTATCCCTAAGGCGACTAATCCGACACTCGCCGTGAATTGCCAGAAGCGGTTCAACATCCAGCCCTCCGGTTACGGAATCTCTATCGGTTTCTGGTCCGCTGGCAGCACCCAGATCACAAAGCGGATCCGATGGGGTCCTGCCACCCCCTCCACCTCCCAACAGCCGGGGGTCGGGAAAGTCATGCCGCTGGCTTGATAAGGAAAGTTTCGATAGCCATCAGGGATATTGATCTCAGCCGGCGGGCTTGTCCCATCCAGGTGCCGGGCACGAACTTGAAGCGTGAGCCCCACCCCCTTGGCCCATAAGACCTTGTGGCCGGTTGCGGCGTACCACTTCCCCTTAAAGGTTGGATCGAGCCCAGCCCATAGAGTGCCTTCCGGGTTGCGATACCAAGTATCGGTGAAAGCGGCAGTATTGGGGTGCGAGGGGCGATCGATGGCGAAGGGGGTCACCGGGCAATCCGCTGCTGAGGGAGAGCTGACGGAAGACGCCGGGAGGGCCGTTGCGGTGGCCATCGCCGGAGGAGCCGGAGTGGTGGGCGGTGGGGTTAGGCTCGTCGGTCGGCTTCCCACAACCGTACATGCAACAAGCCCCAAAGAAACCAGATATAGCCGTACATAGAGATAACGGACCATCGAATTCCCTCCTCAATCTGACCAGAAGACTGTCGGATGGAAATCGGGGCGACTGGCTGGCTGAGTGTTTCCCCCACGGACCGGCTAGCGAACAGGCGGTTAAGGGCAAGTCACGTTCGGCCCCACTTCTACAGACAACGCGGATGATGTGCAGGCTCGGTACGTGTTGCTAGCTTGAGAGCACTCACTACTGTAGCACTCGAAGCAGTGCCATATTTGGCCATTGTGACAACAGGTCCATGCCCAGCCACTCGCGCATTCACAGCCGGGCGGGCAATCAGTATCGTACTGTAGGTTGCAGCAAGCGACCTGGCGCCAAGCCTTTGCTGAAGGGGTATCGAGTCCCACCAGCCCCAACACCAACCCGAACGCGGCGCCCGTTATCCGTAGCAAAAAGGTACGACGGCTAATCTGTTCCGCCATCATCTCGGCTATCTTTTTCGCTGACATAGCTCCCTCTTTTACGAAAGTTTAGTTTCTTGCGTCGATCCCATCTGGTCTTCTCCTGGCATTACCCACTCGCTTAGGCCCAGCCGGGGCACGAACTGCGGAACACCGTAGCGCAACACCCGCCATTGGTTATCCAGAAGCACTGCTGTTGGTGTCCACGTTACCCGAAAGCTGTTAGCGATTGCTCCGCTTTCATCCAGCAGGACCAAAATCCCCGGAAGATGGTCCTTTGCTAAGCGGGCGCAGTCCTCAGCCCTCCCTTGGCACAGCGCCACCAGCCGCGCTTTCACCCGCCGACAGAAAGCTTCCAATTCCTCCGCCACGTCTTTACAAGCTGGACAATGTGGAGCAACAAAGACCAGGAGCGTAGGTTGCCCCTGCAACGCCTCGCTCCGGATCACTATCCCACTCAGCACCTCTGGCGTCTCAAAGGTAGGGGCCTTCGTCCCGCTCTCTAAGAGATTGCCTTCCTCTGCCGGAAGCACTTGCCCTCCTACTCCCTCTGATCCGGCTCCCATCCGACGCACCACCTCTAATAGAACGAGGGTATGGAAGATAACTAATGCCCACAGCGCAATGTAACTCACATAAAAGAGCTCTGTATCCAGCAACGGAATCCTCCGCTAAAGCCGCCATGGATGGAGCCGAAGGAGGTCTGGCACTGCCAGGATCCACATCCCCGCCACCAAGACAAAGAGCGCCAGAATTCCCTTCAGCAAGCTGTCGGCGACTGATGCCGAGACAGCTGCATTGGATGATCCACCCAGCAGGATCACTAGGGCCCCAGATAGTAAGAGACCAGTGCGGGCCAGCGTCCGCCAGGAGATCCGCTCAGTCAAGGCAGCTCCAAAACAGTAGCAGCTCAAGTCCCGGTGGCGGAGCACGTTCAAGCCCACAGCTAAGAAGAAGCTGAATAGCAATGCCAACGACACCCTAACACCGATGTCTACCCATCGGCCACTTAAGAAAGCGAAGGCCACAAAACCCTCCAAGGGAACCAGGATCAGGCCGTAAGCGACGGCCAATGGGGCCGGGAGAACTTGATCAGCCACCACCCCCTTTAGGAAGCCACGCAGGTCGCGGAGTTTACCGATTGTCGAGAACAAGAAAACTAACCTTATAGCCATTCGAACGCTGTCAAGCCCATCGGTTGTCCCAAAGCAACCGCATGGGATCCGTCGCCCTCGCCGCAGGTTGATGCCCACCGCCAGCATGAAGATCCCGAGAAGTCCGAGGGCCACCGGCCCTCCCCACTGGAACCCCCAACCGGACAGGAACACGAAGGCGAGACCGCCTTCCAGGCCGAGGATCCCTATGGCGGCAGGCCCGGCCATAGCCGGCGGTAGGATCGCATAACCCTGAACCGCCTGGACAAAGGCGAGCGGGCGACGCGCTTTAGCCAGCGCAGAACGCAGGAATACCAGCCCGATAGCCAGGCGAACGGCTGTGGCGAGAGCGGTCAGCTTCAGCGATCCATCCATCTGCACCCTCTAATAAGATCTCCTTTATCAGCATAA
>JAUQQB010000274.1 GCA_030550075.1 Chloroflexota bacterium
CGCCTCGAAATGGGCGGAGCGGAAGCGCATCGCGGCAGCGCTGTTCGCCGCGTGACGGATCGGAACCCGGATCCCGGAGGATTCCAGGGTGGCGATGACCTCCTCAAATCGGCGCAGCTGTCGCATGATAAAAGAGGGGTCGCTTTCGTCCGCGGTGGCGAAGTGCATATAGAGGCCTTCCAGCTTCAGGCCGCCCATTCCCTGCAGGGCATGAGCGAAGTCCACCGCCTCCTCCGGGGAGATCCCCGCCCGCCCCATCCCGGTGTCGACCTCCACGTGGACCGGCAGGACACGCCCGGTGGCCCGAGCGGCCGCGTCGAGGGCCTGCGCAGCTTCCATCGTGGAGAGCGTGGGGGTCAGCCGCCAGCGGATCGCCTCGGGGGCTTCCTCCGGGAGAAGGGGCGCCATCACCAGGATCGGCGCCTCGATGCCCGCCTGACGAAGGGCCACTCCCTCCGCGAGGCGGTGGACCGCCAGACGGGTGGCGCCGGCGGCGAGGACCGTTCGGGCAACCGGG
This sequence comes from Chloroflexota bacterium, assembly GCA_030550075.1. GTDB lineage: Bacteria > Chloroflexota > Anaerolineae > Thermoflexales > Thermoflexaceae > Thermoflexus. Next base: position 518 of record JAUQQB010000274.1, read on the forward strand.
ATCGCGCCGTGGCCGTAGGCGTTGGCCTTCACCACCGCGATGATCTCCACCCGATCGCCGACCCACCGTTTCATCGCCCGCGTGTTTTCGGCGATGGCATCCAGATCCACTTCGGCCCAGGTTGGAGATCCGGTTATCATCTCGAGATCAGCTTCCCTATGAAATCCAACATGTCTCGTTGATAGGAACGAGAGGCAATCGAAAAAGCATGGATCAGAGCGATCAACACCTCTTTCGATGGGGACCAGTAAGCCCGTTCCCTTGGCTTCGCAGGACGCCCAATTAGTTCGGATGGTTTACAGTGCTGCAGCGGGATCAAAAGAAAAATCATGGGCTGGAATCCAACAGCGCGCTGTCGATGTCGGATTTCGATCTCAGACGAACTTCACTCGCATCACCGTTTCCTCGTTCCAGGAGATATTCCAATTGTGCGATCAATGACGTCAGATCCTCCGTGGAAGTAATCCCTTCATGATAGCGCTGATGGAGCTGACGATATGCGGCGGCAAAGGGTTCCTGTGTGGAAAGCGGAGGCACCGGCACCTGGACCTCCCGCAGGAGCCGCTGGGGAACGGTCACCGTTCCGGTCCCTCGCCAGATCCGCTCTAATTGCTGGCGGAAGAATGTCGTTTGCGTATACAACGCAAAGAACTCCGGCAACATCCGGTCCGTATGGAAACGCAGGATATAAATATAATCATCCGCGATGCCCTCTTCTTCATCCTCCAACACTACAGCGGCCCGACCGACGCATCCGACACCCACCCGCACGAACAGCACGTCGCCTTTTCGAACCCGCGCGCCCGGATGGTCCATCCGGCTGCCCGGGGCAATCCTCCGGCCATCCCGGCGAAGATCGATCCCGAAGGGCGTGATGGTTTTGGCGGAAAGGAAGGGGATCCCGTATACGGCGAACTTCCGCCGCGCTCCATATTCCGCATGTCCGCCCCGCATCTCCCGGAGCAGCTCTTTCAGAGAGCGCATCGGAAAGATGGAACGAAAGTCGGAAGAAATGAGATGGTGCAGGGGCGCCATGTCCTCCAGCAGGCCCGTGATCGGCTTTCGGAGCCCTCCTCCCGTTTCCAGCTGCACGGAGATCCGGACGAGATTCGCTTCATCGCCGGCATGGGCCAGAAGAACCTGGGCCGCTGGAGAGGATGCGCCCTTCCGGGCGAACAGGACGCAACTTTTCGCGGGGAAGAATTGCCGGGAGAGGCTGACGATGGCCAACGAGGTCGTGTGGCGGATCAGCCATTCCCGAATCCGACGGTGGGGAAGGTTGGCGAAAAGGCCCTCCGGAAGTACGATCGCCAGAACCCCATCCTCTCGTAGCGCGCGCACACTGAGCTCCAGGAACAGGACCTCCATGGCCTCGCTTCGCCGTCCTTTTCCCAATTCAAAGCGCTCCAGATAGCGCCCCTCTTTCACCCGACCGTACTTGGCGGAGAAAGGCGGATTGGTCGCTACCAAATCAAAACGGCCCTTGAGCTCATGGAGCAGATCCAGTGCGTTGGCCTGGCGCAGCCATAGGTGGGGAGAGCTCCCCAGCCGCGCGGCGCACGCGGCGAACACGGAGGGGTCCACCTCAATCCCCATCACCCCGGAGAACCCATGGGCCAGCGCGGGTTCCAGGAATACCCCCTCCCCGCATGCGGGATCCAGCATCCACTCCCGGCGGCGAAGGAACGAGAGGGAGACCTCCACCATCCAGGCGGCGAGCTGGGGCGGTGTAAAGAACTGGCCCAGCACCTTCTTCCGTTGCTGGAAATGGCGATCTCGCTGCCGTAAAGGAGGTTCATCGAGCGGCAGTGGCAAAGGAAGCATGGAGCGCTCTCCCTGGCACGCTCAGGTCAGAAGCATGTTGCGCTTCGCGGTTTCAGCCTGGCCATCTATGATGTCCTCTTACGATATTATAGCGCTTGGGAAAGCTGAAAACTTCCAGGGAGGGGGAAACCCAAATGGAACAAGCGCGGATCGCTTCAGGAGAGCTCCCGCGCACGGCGGACCTAATTATCATCGGCGGCGGGATCGCCGGGGCGGCGGCCGCCTTTTACGCAGCCCGGGAGGGCTTTCGAACCGTGGTGGTGGAACGAAAGCCGTGGCTGGGGGCATTGACCACCGCAGCCGCCGTGGCCTGTTTCCGCGCCCAGTGGGATGATCCCGACCTCGCCTACCTGATGGTCCCGAGCATCGCGACCTATGAGCGGTTCGCGGAGGAAATCGGGATCCCCGGCTACACCATCGGCCTCCGCCAGCAGGGATGGTTGTTCGCCACCACGGATCCGCAAGGCTTCGAACGTTTTCAGCGATGGATCGAAGGACAGCGACGCCTGGGGATCACGGACACCGAGCTCTGGACCGGCGATGAGGCCCGGCGACGCTTCCCCTGGCTTTCCCCCGCTGTGACGGCCGCCACATTTCGGGCCCGGGACGGCTGGCTTTCCCCGCATGAGGTGGTTTACGGTTACGCCCGGGCGAGCGGCGCTTCGTTTCTCCTGGAGACCGAGGCCCTCTGGATTCGTGTGGTGGGGGGACGGGTCACCGGGGTGGAAACCTCGAGGGGCTTCCTCGCTGCGCCCCGGGTGGTGATCGCGGCGGGCCCTTTCTCGAAACGCCTAACAGCCACTGCCGGAGTGGAGCTTCCCCTCTTCCTGCTTCGACGCCAGCGGGCCTTCATCGCCGATCCGGCCATCCCTTCCGATGCACCGATGGTGGCGGACGACGATACGGGCGTGTACTGGCGACCGGAGACAGGAGGCGCTTTCCTGGGATGGGGGCTGCCGGAGCCGCCCGGCGAGCCGCATGATCCCGTCCCCGCCGACCCCCTGTTCCCGGCGCGGGTCCTGGAGGGCGCCGCCCGCCTGACCCCGCTCTTCCGGGAGGTGGCCGCCCGGCTCACCCGGGATCGGGTTTCGGTGGCGGCCGGTCAGTATACCTGCACGCCCGATGGGAAACCGCTCATTGGATCCTGCCCGGAAGTCGAAGGGCTCTATGTGCACACCGGAGATAACGGCTACGGGATCGAAAGCGCGCCCCAGGCCGCCCGGCACCTGGTGGAGGTGCTGACCGGGCGGCTTCCCGAAGCCGAAAACCGTTTTCGGGTCCGCCGGACCTTCGCGCCAGCTCAGAAGAAAGTGCTATGAAGGCCTCCTGTCATATTGAGTAGGAGTTACGCAGTTGAAAGCTCTAAAGGTGGGACGGAATGGCCCCACCCCCCTTTCTCCCCCCTCCCCCCGGCCCTTTGGGCCGTGGGGAGGGGGAGAAAAATCCTTGCCCCCGTGGGAAACGAACCGCGTAAGTCCTGTTGAGGAACGAAGGGCACTGGAATCTGCAAGAACGACCCGATGGGGCTCCAACAGGTGAAATCCAGGTCTTATCCAGAACGGTTGGACCCGCCATGATTGGTGTACAATTATCGCGCCACCTAAAGTCATACTTTGGAGGCGTATAAATATGGCACGCATGACGATCACCATTAATGAGCGTCTACTCATGGAGGCACAGCGATTAAGCGGCGCGAAAACCAAGAAGGCAACCATTGAGCTGGCATTACAGGAGCTGGTTCGCCGTCTACGTCGTCGGGATCTCAAGCGCCATGCGGGGACGATCGAGCTGGAACTGACGCAAGAGGATCTGCGCCGGCTACGGGAGGAGCGTTAATGGCCCAAATCCTCGTGGATACATCCGTCTGGATCGAATTTTACCATCCTCGAGGCTCAGCAGAGGTGAAGCAGGCTTTGATCAAGGCTCTGGATCTTCACGAGGTCGTCGTGACCGGCGGCGATTATTGTTGAACTGCTGATCGGAGCCAAAACGGGAAGCGCCCGCGAAGCGCTCATGCAGGATCTGCAGGCGTTCACATGCCTCCCGCTGGGCTGGGAAGAGGCCGTAGCAGCGGCGGAGCTGGCCTGGAGGATGGCTCGAATGGGCCGTCGGGTTCCTACGATCGATCTCCTGATCGCTGGGGCAGCCATGGCACATCATTATGAGATCTGGCACTTCGGCGACTCGCATTTTGTGGCGATTGCGGCAGCTGGAGGACCCCCTCAGCGTAACCTGCGTCCATCCAGGGATTAGCTCCCCGGTGGGACCCATCCGGCTCGTTGCAGAATTGGGGCAGGGAGCTTTT
>JAUQQB010000275.1 GCA_030550075.1 Chloroflexota bacterium
ACTATATGGAGCTGCTGTTCGGACGGCCGGGGCGTCCGACGGAGTTCTATCTCTGGATCTGGAACAGCCTGGTTATCACCGTCACCACCGCGACGATTGGGTTGCTGCTTTCTGCGACCGCCGCCTATGCCTTCTCCCGCTTTCGCTTTCCGGGCCGCAATGCCGGGCTGATCTTCCTGCTCAGCACCCAGATGTTCCCGGCGGCGATGCTGCTTTTGCCTCTCTTCATCATGATCTCCCGCCTGGGTCTGATCAATTCCTACCTCGGGCTGGTTATCGCCTACTCTGTGACCGCTGTGCCCTTCAGCATCTGGATGCTCAAGGGGTATTACGACACGATCCCCCGGGACCTGGAGGAGGCCGCCCTGATCGATGGCGCCTCCCGATTAGGAGTTCTCTGGCACATCATCCGCCCCCTCTCCACCCCGGCCCTGGCCATCGCCTTCCTCTTTAACTTTATGAGCAGCTGGAACGAATACATTGTGGCCCGCATTATCCTGAACAAGCGGGAGATGTACACCTGGCCTCTGGGGCTGTGGACTTTCACGGAGCAGTACACGGTATTGTGGGGGAAGTTCGCCGCCGCCTCCATCCTGGTGGCCGTCCCGGTCACATTGCTTTTCCTCTATTCCTCCCGCTGGCTGATCTCCGGATTGACGCTCGGAGGTGTGAAGGAGTAGGAGTTCGTCCCCTCTCTTCTTCGCGGAAATTCGAAAGGGGACAGCTCAGCTGTCCCCCTTTCGAATTTCCGGGGGCGGTGCGGGCTGTTGCTCATCGCTCGCACGTCCGGGGCTGGCAGAGCGGAGCGCTACCGATCCTGCCCTTCCACCGGCTCCTGCGTCCGATCGGGAGGGCACAGGAAGGGGGTACCATCGCGCCCAGCATGGTAAGCATATCGCTGCCCCTGGGCCTCCAGGATCACCCGATAGCCAGGGGTGAGGACCTGCAGATACATCCGTCCGGGCTCCGGGCACCCCAGGCTGCTATCCGGCCAGGTCACCGCCCGCGCCTCGACCACCCGGATCTCATCGATCCGAAGGCCCAGGCGGGCGGCCAGATCCTGCCGGGCTCGCTCGCTGATCTCCCTCAGAGGAACCTCCACGGTTGGACCTCCCGGGCCCTTCAGAGGCGGGGCTGGAGTGGGAAACGCGGGGGCCGGAAGCGGCGAGAAACCTTCCAGGGGGGAAACCCCCGGGGTTGCCGGCGCGCAGGCCCCCAGCCAGATCCCTAAGAACCCGAGCCCCACGATTTGGAACCATCGCCAGCGCTTCATCGATAGGCCTCCTGGGAGGATTTCATCCAGAAAGACGATCCCAGGAAGCCATGGGTTCCTGTTTCCTGCACCTTCTGCTTTGGAAGCGGGGTGGGCAAGGCATGCCTTGCCCCTACCCAATCCCTAATCCTCACCCTCCCCCCGCATCACGTTCAGGTAGTTCTCCACCAGATCCTCCCGTTGATCGCCCTGGGCCAGCTCCTTATAGAACGAGGCGTCATAGGATCGGGTCCGCACCACCACCGGCATGGGCACCGCGTGCCCCAGGAGCAGGGCCTGCTGTTTGGTCTCCAGACGGGCCAGCACCTCGCGCAGCCGGGAGGCGCCGGAGATCCCCGCCAGGGCCGCCCGCACATCCTCCTCATGATCCAGCAGGCACAGCACCCGCGTCCCAATCTGGGAGAGCACCTCGCTGTCGATCTGGCTGGGCCGCTGGTCGACGATGAGCAGCGTGACGTTATACTTGCGCAATTCCCGGGCGATGGTCCCGAACACGGTATGCTCGGCGATGCCCGGCTGCAGGAACTTGTGGGCTTCCTCCACGACGATCACCAGATGCGGCGGCTCCCGACCTGGATCTCCCAGGGCGGCCTCTTTGCGGCGGACGTATTCCGCGTGGATGCGTCGGGTCAGGTAGTTGGCCACCAGCACGTAGGCGGCCATGTCGTTGCCGTAGCGGCCGAATTCGAGGACCACGCTCTGGCCATTGAGGATGCGGGAGAGGATCGCCTGGGCCGCGTCCTCGGAGGTCTGGGGGACCAGAAACCGGAACCGGTGGAAGAGGCCCAGCTTCCGCTGAAGGGCCCCCAGGGTGCTGCTGGTGATCAGGTCCCGCTCCACCAGCTCCGTCAGCGGATCCGCTATGGCTTCTTCCTCCCCTTCAACCGGCGCGCGCTCCTCCTCCAGAAGGATCCGCAGCCAGTCCCGGCCCAGCCGTCGCCGCAGCATGTAAAGGGCGCCAATCTGAACCTCGCTCAGGCCGATCACCCCGCGCAAAAGTTCCACATCTTCCGGCTCGATCTGGTCGTAGCCGATGCGGATCACGAGATCATACCGGCTGTTGCGGCGCCGGGAGGATTCCTCATCGAGGGTGGCGATGACGACGCGGGAGAAGCATTCGGGCAGTTGCTTCAGGCCCTTCACCAGCCCTTCCTCGCCCGGCGCGCTCCATCCGTATTCGTTGTGCATATCGAACACCAGGGCCACCGAGGCTTTGTGGCGGATGACCCCGGCTAACAGCAGCCGGGTGAGGAACGTCTTCCCGGTCCCGCTCTTCCCAAACACGCCGCTCGAGCGCTCCACGAAGCGATCCAGGTTGAGAGGGATGTGCACCCCCGGCATGTCCAGGGGCTCCCCGATAACGAAATAACGATCCTCCCGCCCTTTCACACGAGGCCGGAAGATCGCGTGGACCTCTTCCTCGGTAGCCTCGTAGACCGGGGAGAAGTGAGCGGGGACGGTCTTCACCGGCCGGGGGAGCGGATCGTTCTCCTCGAGGACCAGCATCGGCTGGACGTGGATCTGGCCAAAGACCCCGATGCCCGCCATCATCTCCCGGATCAGCGGATCGTCCGGATCCGGAGGCATTCGGGCGAGGTCCGGGTTGGCGCTGTCCAGCCGGATGTCCGTGATCATCCCGAAGAAGCGCCGTCGGTAGCCGCGGATCACCACGTAGCGCCCTACCGCCAGACCCTCGATGGCGATGCGGGGGTCCAGCTTGACCACCAGCCCTTCCGAGAGGGAGCCTCCGATCACCATCCCCAGCCGGCGCGCCTCCATAGGAGGGGGAGCCGATCGGGCTCCAAAGACCACATCCGGTTCCGAAGCCATTGATAACCTCCCGTCAGCGGACGATCCTTCCGCTCGATTTTTTGGGGCTGGCGAAGGCCGGTGGCGCGGCCTTCATCCGCTCTGAGCGATGAATAGGGTGAGCCGGGCGCCGAAGGCGGCCGCTCCCCGTGAAAACATGACGCGCACCTGAGGAGACCGCCGAAGGCGGCCTCCTGCCCGCATCCGGGACTTAAGGCGCTTCCGCCGCCATCCGGATCCGGCGCAGCACCTGGCCCAGCCGGGTGGGCTCGTCGGCCAGCAGCCGCACCAGCTCCCGCCCGATCTGGATCAGGAAATCCTGCCGACGGGGGCCGGCCCGGATGGCGGCGGCGGTGCGGATGACCGCGGCGAGCACATCATCGGAGGTCTCCCGGGCCTCCACCAGCGTGCGGATGAAATCCGGCTGTTCGGTGAATCGCTGGATCTGGGCCGGCGGACAGGTGTAAACCGGCTCCAGCAGGGCCGGGGGCTGATGGGGAATGCCATAATAGGTGAAGCGGTCCCGTATATAACCCAGCGTCAGCACCCCAATCTGGACCGGGATGTTACGGTTCTCGATCATATCCTGCTGGATCTCCTGCGGCGGGACATCCTGGAGCGCTACCATGCGGGTGAGCTCATCGCCCTGCAGGACCAAATCGTAGATCACCCCGATGATGGTCGTCTCGCCCCGGGCGGTCTGGACGAAGGAGCCGAAGGCCGGGATGTCCTCGGCGGTCAGCCGACAGCCCACCAGAAAGGTGCGGGCGCTGGATTCAATCACCCGCCCGATGAAGGCAGGCCCTGTGGATGGATTCCAGCGAGCTCGTGGGGTGGCCATCTCACACTCCTGCTCTGAATGTGTAGCGCCCCATTCCCCAATGAACGGGCTGACATATGGGGCTTACGCCGCTGGCCTCTGGGTTCCCTTCGCTTATCCTCCCAGCCACTCCTTTTGCCGGGCCTTGGCGGAGATCGAGACGCGCAGGCCGCGCCGGAGGAGGGCCTCCTGAATCATCTGCTCCAGTTGCCTTCGCTCCTCCGAGCGGATGCGGGCCAGCTCATGAGCCCGGGTGAGCAGATACGGATAGGGGGCTTCCGCCAGGATGCGACACTGATCCCAGATCGCGCGATGCAACCGATCCAGGCGAGCCCGATCCTGGGCCACCCACTCGGGGATCTCCACGCGGGCGAGGTGCGGGCGGCCCTCCGTTCCCACGTTGAGATAGAAGAACAGGAGCCGGTGGCCCTCCTGACCCAGGTGATCGTTGATCGGCCAGGTGGGCGCGAAGAGGGCGGAACGCTCCCCGGGCGCCAGCAGCTCCGCGAAGAGCGCCCGATCCCGTAACTGCCCGAAGGGATAGTCCGCCACCTTCTCCCGGGTAATCTCATCCAGCACCCCCAGAGCCAGCAGGCGAAGCACCGCATGGCCTGTCGGCCGATCCACGTATCCGGCAATGGCGCCTCCTGTTTCCCTGGCCGATTCCAGGGCCTCCACCGCGCGTCGGAAGAGCTCACGATAGCGTTCAGCCGGGACAGCGGCGAAGGGCTCGCC
>JAUQQB010000276.1 GCA_030550075.1 Chloroflexota bacterium
CCTCCCCACGGCCCAAAGGGCCGTGGGGAGGGGGGAGAAAGGGGGGTGGGGCCATTCCGTCCCACCTTTAGAGCTTTCAACTGCGTAACTCCTAATACAAATATCTCTAAGGGACTGGCTTCAGGAAAGTGATTGTGCGGAATATATTCCTGACCGCAGGAGTTTCCTTATGACCTCCTCGCAGGCTTTGCTCACACGCTATAAGGATGTCGTTGCGCCAGCGATCTATCGCTACACCGATCTCACTTTCGTTCGAGGGGAAGGGGTTTACCTTTACGATGCAGATGGCCGGCGCTACCTGGACTTCTCCGCAGGCATTGCCACAATGGCCGTTGGCCATCAACACCCTCGGGTAGTGGAGGCGGTGATCCAACAAGCCCATCGCCTGTTTCATGCTGCCGCCCATATTGGGGTGATGGAACCCTATGTGGCATTGCTGGAGAAAGTTCGCTCGCTGGCCCCAGGGCACCTGCGGGAGGGGAAGGGGATCTTATTGAACAGTGGGAGCGAGGCTGTTGAGGCTGCCCTGAAGCTGGCCCGTTATGTGACCGGTAGGCCCATCATTATCGCCTTTCGACACGCTTTCCATGGTCGCCCGATGGGGGCTCTGGCCGCAACGGCCAGCAATGCGGCCTTCCGTCGGCGTCTTTCCGGCCTCGCAGTGGGCGTCCACCACATGATCTATCCTACTCCCCGAGTGCCCTTCGGTCGCTCCCCGGAAGAACGGGGGCAGATGGCTCTGGAGCTTATCGAGGAGGCCCTGCGCACGGTTCTTCCTCCTGAAGATGTGGCCGGCATCCTGGTGGAACCCATTCTGGGGGAGGGAGGATATTTTGTTCCCCCGCCCGGATTCCTGGAAGGCCTGCGGGCATTGTGTGATCGATATGGTTTCCTCTTAATTGCTGATGAGGTGCAGACGGGGCTGGGGCGGACTGGGCGATGGTTTGCGGTGGAGCATTGGGGAGTGGAGCCGGACATCCTGGTCCTGGGGAAGGCATTGGGCGGGGGGTTGCCGTTGGGGGCTGTCCTTGCCCGTCGGGAGATCGCTGATGCCTGGGATCCCGGTGCCCACGGTTCCACCTTCGGTGGGAATCCATTGGCTTGTCAGGCCGGATTGGCAACGATCGCGGTCATCGAGGAGGAAGGCCTTCTGGAGAATGCCCAGCAGGTCGGTGCTTATTTGCGGGAGCGCTTCGAGGAGGCGCGGACTTCCATGCCGATGATTGGGGATGTGCGCGGGTTGGGTCTCATGCTCGGAGTAGAGGTGGTGGAGCCGGAGACCGGGCGGCCAGCCATCGATCGAATCGGCCCATTCGTCAAGGCGATCTCCCAGGCCGGCGTGGTGATCACCAAATGCGGGGAGTCCACCCTCCGGATCGCCCCACCGTTGATTCTTACGCGGGAGCAGGCAGATGAGGGGGTGGAAATTATTCTGAAGGTCCTGCGAGGATGAGGGCTCCGATGGAGAAACCTTCCACCATGCTGGCTGTGGTCAAGGAGCATTATGGCCCAGGATTCTCGTTGCGTTCGGTTCCCATTCCAGAACCGCCCCCCGGGTGGGTACGAGTGCGGGTTCGGGCGGTTGGGATCTGCGGCTCCGATCTACCGATCTTCGATGGGATTCGCCCTGTGCCGCTCCCGCTGATCCCTGGCCATGAAACTGTCGGCGAGGTGGAGGCCCTTGGAGCGGGTGTGGAGGGATGGCGAATAGGGGAGCGGGTGGCTGTAGATATGGTGGTGGCCTGTGGTGGCTGTCGCTTCTGTCGGATGGGACGCCCGACTTTGTGCGATCAGCTGATCGAGTTGGGCATTCACACCCATGGCGGGTTTGCAGAATACATGATCGCTCCAGCTCGTAATCTCCATCGGCTTCCCGAGGCTTTGACCTTCGAAGAGGGAACAGCCGCGGATCCCTTGGCCTCTGTCTATCATGGGATGCGGATGATCGGTCCCCTGGATGGAGCGACTGTCGCCGTTTTCGGGACTGGGGCGATGGGCCTGTATGCCGTGCAACTGGCTCGCCATCTGGGAGCTTGGCGGATTCTGGCGGTGGGCCGTCGGGAGGCTCCGCTCCGGCTGGCGGTGGAACTTGGAGCCGACAAAGGGATCTCCATGCAGCAGGAGAATCCGGTCGAAGCGATTCAATCCTGGACAGGTGGATCAGGAGCTTCCGTGGTCATTGAGGCCACCGGTGCTCCTGGAGTGTTCCCTCAGGTAATCGAAGCGGCGGCTCGAGGTGGACGGGTTCTGATCCTGGGCGTCTTTCACGAACCCATACAAATGAACGCTGGTTTGGTGGTCCGGAAGGAGCTGCAAATCTGGGGAAGCTTGTGTTATACATGGGATGAATACGAGTATAGCCTGCATTTGCTGGCGGAGCGAAGGATCCGTCCTCTGATCACTCATGAGTTTCCCTTAGGCGAGATGGAGCGGGCACTGATGCTCCTCCATCGTCGGGAAGCATTAAAAGTGGTGCTTCGCCCGAGTTAATCACCAATGGTATGAGTTCCCATTCACCTTCAATGTGGGGATTTTCAGGGGCCGGGGCCGTCCTTTTCCACCTTGCCAGGAACTCGAACTCTCATCACCGGCTCATAAACCCTGTTCCCATCCAGCGGTTGCATTGGTGTTGTTGTTGCTCATTTCCCATGGGTTTTGGAGGCGGGCCCGGGCACCGATAGGGGCTTTTGTGGGACAGGGAAGACCGCTGAAGGGGGCCTTCCCCATCTCACAACCCTGGCTTAAAGGGCTGCAGGGAATGGATAAAGATCCCATCCTAAACTAAGGAGAGGAGGTGCCCTATGCGAACCTGGTGGATGGTCCTAATTGTGCTTACCCTAATCCTGGGCGCATGCGCGCCCGCGGCGACGCCGACTCCCACGCCGCCTCCTGCGCCAGCCGCCTCGCCAACTCCTCTACCCCCATCTCCCACTCCTGTCCCGAAGGTGCTGGTTGTAGCCCGTGCCAAGATGGACATTCGCACGCTGGATCCTCATCGTCAATACGAGATCGCGCCTCCCCAGATCATGCGCGCCGCCTATGAGACTTTAGTTACCCTTGGTGATAAGGGGGCCAACATCACGGAGATCGAGCCGCTGCTGGCCGAGTCCTATGAGATCTCCCCGGACGCCAGGGTCTACACCTTCAAGCTGCGGAAGGGCATCAAATTCCACACCGGCAACGAGATGACCGCTGAAGATGTGGTTTTCTCCTTCCGCCGGCTGGGGAACCTGAAGGATAACCCCGCCTGGCTCTTCAGCGATCACGTGGAATCGATTGAGGCGGTCGATCCGTACACTGTCCGCATCACCCTGAAAGAGCCTAATGCCGCTTTCCTGGCCATGTTGGTCTCTCCAAACTTCGCGGTGGTGGATTCCAAGGCTGTGAAGGAGAAGGGCGGGACGGATGCCCCGGATGCGGATAAGACGGATAGGGCTACCGACTGGCTGAACCAGAACTCTGCCGGGACAGGGCCTTTCATCCTTAAAGAGTGGAAGGAAAAGGAGCATGTGATCCTGGAGCGGAACCCGAATTACTGGCGAACGCCGCCAGCCATTGATCGTATCGTGATCCGAGACATCCCGGATCCAACCGCCCAGCTCCAGGCTTTAGAGCGTGGGGAGGTGGATATTGCCCAAAGCCTGGATGTGGATCTGATCAACCGCCTGCGGGCCTCCGGGAAGGCCCAGATCATTGAAGGCTATACGTTGGATATGATCTACCTGGCCATCACGATGAACCCGGAGATCTCCAAGGAGCTGGCGGATAAGCGGGTGCGCCAGGCGATCATGCATGCCATCGACTATGAGGGGATCATCAAGGACCTCATGCGCGGCGCAGCGGTCCACCTGCCCACCGTGATCCCCCTGGGCCTGATCGGCACGGATCCCAATCTGGCTCCCAAGCGGGATCTGGAGAAGGCCCGTGCGCTGATGAAGGAGGCTGGATACGAGAAGGGCTTCAAGGTGAAGATGGTCTTCCCCACCGCCACCTTCGTCGGAGGGCTTCCGGCGGAGACCTTAGCGACCAAGCTGCAGGCGGACCTGGCTGAAATCGGCATTACCCTGGAGCTGGAGCCGCGGGAGACGGTCGCCTGGCGAGCGGACTACCGGGGCGGGAAGCTGGCCATCACCATCGCGGACTGGACGCCGGACTTTCTGGATCCCCATGGCTGGGCTATCCCCTTCGCCGTGAAGGGAGCCAGTGCGGCCAAGCGTGTGTACTATGAGAACCCGAAGGCCGAGGAGCTGGCGATCCGGGCTGGGCAGATCACCGATGTCGAAGAGCGGGCGAAGATGTATTTGGAGCTCCAGGGGCTCTTCCTGGAGGACGCCACCTACATCGGCCTGATCCAGCCTAAGGTCTACATCGCTACTGCCCCGAATGTGAAAGGCGTGGTTTACAACCCGGTTTACTTCATGGATTACCTGTATGTGGAGAAATGAGCGAGGGAGTGCAGGTCCGGCTTATCGGTCGCGCTGAATCCTCCATTTAAGGGGTGGTTAGGGCGGGCCCGAACGCTCGGTCCCGCCCTAACCACAAACTTTCTCCCTCCTCCTGGCAGTCTTTGGGGCCGTCAGGAGGAAAGATGTAGGAGTTACGCAGTTGAAAGCTCTAAAGGTGGGACGGAATGGCCC
>JAUQQB010000277.1 GCA_030550075.1 Chloroflexota bacterium
GAGACGGTGGAGGAAGCTCTGAGGAACATTCGGGAGGCGATTGAGCTGTATCTGGAGCCGGTGGAGGATGAGCTGATCCCGCTGCTGACCGAGGCGGCGGTGGTGCAGGAGATCGAGCTGTGAGCAAGGTGCCCAGTCTGTCCTATGAGCAGATCGTTCGTGCGTTGCAACGGGATGGATGGGTGGTGGTGCGCCAGCGGGGGAGCCATATCCGGCTGCAGAAGCGAGTTGGGGAGGAGGTGCTGAAGATCACGGTGCCAGCACGCCGTCCGGTCAAGCGATCCACGCTGGCGCATATTTTGAAGCAGGCGCGGTTGAGCGTCGAGGATTTCCTGAAGCTGTTGTGAGAAGCCGTGGTTGCCATCGGCCCGCTCGGGAAGGACAGCGATGACCTCGCTGTCCGGCCCCGGGGCGGACGGGCCCAGGGCCTGGAGGTCTGGATGGTCCTGGAACCTTTGCAGGAGGGCGGCGCGCTCCCCGCCCGCTAACAGACGACTCCGGCGGATGGGTGGGAGGCCAGGGGCGGTGGAGTGTCCGAAGCTTCGGAGGGCGATCCATCCTCCCGGAGCTCCGACTGAGCCACCCGCAGGGCCCGCGCCGGGCCCAGGATCTGGACCAACCGCATCCGCATCCCCAGGCCGGTGGAGATCCGAACCCGCCCAAAGTCTTTGCATCCCTCCTCACAGCTCTTTGGGCTATAGGGAAGGGCTTCCAGGCTCTCTATGCAGCGCTGAATGTGCCTCAGGATCCTTTCTTTTGGCAAAGCGAAGATCAATGCAAGTTAGAAGAAGGTAATTGCCTCCGAAGTTCCCGAACCACATCAAGAGCAGGGCCATAAGCAAACCAGAACGCCACCAACAATTGCAACGAATCCCGCTTCGTAAAGTGCCCCCAAGATGTGCGAATTATTGTAAATCCCAATATCATGAATAAGGAGACAATAGAGCAGTGTAACTTCCTTTGTCGCTTCATATTGCCAATGAAGTAAAGCATTCCTCCCAATCCAAATCCCACTCCTGTCAGGGGATCGATTGGATAGCTGTTTCCCTGTAGGGCGTGAATTCCAGAGAAGATGGTAAAGAAGGCCAACACAAGGATCCCGATCCAGTTTATGAGTTGAACACGGGTCATAACGTTCCCTCCGCTGCAGCGGGGTCAACCTTCCCTCGGGATCCTCGCGCCTCAGGGTCCTTATGACCATGAGGCGCGAGGACAGAATAGACTTTTTGCACAATAACTTTTCCCGTCGGGAGGGCGTTCCACACCTTGGGGTGGGAGAACGGATGAGGCGACGCTTTCCACCTTCCGGCACCGTCGGTCCATCCGGAAGTTCACGATGCCCACCACCGCCAGAAACACCGTGTCATAGAGGGCAAGCAGATGACGGAACACCGACGACAAGATCCGAAAACGCTTTAACCAGCGAATCGTATGCTCCACCCCCATCCGCATTGAAGCCCATTCCGGATTGGCCCGCTTCGGATCCGGAAGCAAAGGAGGATTCCGCCGCGCCTGGTGCGGGGTGGCCATGCTCCGATCCGGGTAGTCATTTTGAAGCCCATCGAAGCCCGCATCTCCCATCACCGAGATGGATTCGGGGATTTGCCGGATGATCCCTGATTCCACCGTCCGGCTGAAATCGGATTGGGAACCGGGCGCCGCGGGGCTCACCCCTCGGATCCGCTCTTTGTGGTCCACCGCGATGATCGCCTTACGGGTATGGGTCTGGCGGCGCCCGGAGGAATGTTGCCGCTGCGCCTTGGGATCCTGCGGGCGCTGGATACGTCGTTCCGTTCCATCGATCATGCCCAACCCGTCGGGGAAGACCGCCAGGGCTTCCCGGATTGTCTTTCCCTCCCCCGGCGTGGGGGCGGAGGCCCGCCCAGCGAGGCCGTCCCCAGCTTCGGTAAGGCGTTCCACACCCGTCGGGTGTTCCGGCTGACCGTGGCCTTGTCCACAAGAAGGCCAGGGTCTCGATGGTCCAGTATGACCGAAGCCGGATGAGGGTCATCCGCAGCATATTGGGGAGGGAGAGGCGATCTTGGCGCCTGCCCCCGATGGCCCGGCGGCGATCCGGTCGGCTGAGCCGTTCCCGCCCCTGCGGTGGCCCAACGGGGAGAAACCGAGCGAAGGGTTCTTCGAACGCCTCCAACGTCCAGCCCGTGAGGGATCGAAACCGCATGGGCTTCGAACGGAGAACTTCCCCACAAAGCACGGCTGGCCCTCCCCAACGAGAGATCTGGACTGGAAGGATACCCCAGCCTATTTGTGCAACAGGTCTTTTGAAAAGCCCCGGGGGGTTTTTGCTGCTACCCGCGAAAGGCCCCGACAGCGCCCCCGATTTAGGAGGCAGGATAGGAAACCATGCCCCTATTGCCCCCTAAACCCGGCTCGGGGAGCCCGGCCCAGCTGGCGCTCCTCTCCGCTTTCTTTCCCCGGCCGGGGGCCGGGGAAGAAAGATCGCCTGCGGCACGCCCCGTTCAGCAGGATGTCACAACGGGCGCGCCACGCAGGGGCAGGCCTTTCGGAGGCCATCCTCCCACCCCAAGGAAATCCCTGGCTTCCTCCCGGTTTGTCCGGCGGCTAGGGGCAGGTAGGAAGGGAAGGGGCGGGGGTCGGTTGTCCCTAAACCGATGGCGGAGCCCGGCCCCGTCCGCCGCGGGCCACCCAGGGGGAGCCTGGATTTCGCCCCCTGGGGAAGGTTGGCAAAGGGCCTGCGCACGGGTTCCCGGTCGCATCCCTCGGCCCTCCGAGGGCCGCACCAATGGTTATTAGGGTGGTGACAAGGTGGTTGGTACAGGCGTTGCAATAGGGCTAATCCACGTCAGGGAAGGCACAAACTGACGCGAAGGCACGTCAAAGTAGAAAGTGACTCCTGTTGTTGATTGAAGAATGAGCCGTTCTCCCACTGCATCTATTATAGTTACCGGTCCGGACTTTGTAGGCGTTAAATGTCGACTTATATGGATGACTTTAATGTCACTTTTGCCACCTTCTACGGTTATTTGCCGGATCACTACAATGATCTCACCCTGGTCGGTATACTCTCCGCCGGGTCCTGGCACTGATCCAGCATAGACTTCGACGCGCATCTTTCCGCCATCTATAAGTTTGTACCAGGCGTTCCTCAAGCTAAACTCCATTGATGAAAATGGAGGAACGATAGGTGCGATGTATCCTGCACCAACCGGGGTGCTTGCCAACAGGGTCGGGAAAGCTGTTGGCAAGGGGGGAGTTGGTCGAAGCCAGGGCGGAGTAAGCGCAATAGGACCAGGGAGGGCCCCTCCTGAGCCGGCTTCTTTGGTTAGCGACCACTGCCAAGCGGCTAGGCGTGTTGCCTCGAAGATGGCGGTGGGATTCGGTGGCGGCAGGGGCGAGAGTGGATGAGCACCACTTGTCGGGAATCCGCGGAGTGTTAGAATCCTTAACATTAACCCTATCAAGAGAATCACACCTGAGTACTCAATCATACGAGCGGCCTTGGTTTTGGATTGATTTTTTCCCATTGCGGGTCTCCTTTCATTTTTCCCAACTGATGTCCGATGACCATGGCATTACCTGCGCAGTTCGTGGATCGGCATTGAGCGCATTATAGAGCTGCAAATAACCGTCCTCCGGCCTATTATCGGTTCTGATGTTTCCGAAAATAATACAGGCATTGGGATCCCATCGGCGATTTTCCTCACAGGCATTCCACTGAGTTAATGAACCCCGGAAGTGCATAAGTTGGCTATGTGTGTTGACGCCGTACAGTGCAACACGGTACCATTGGTCGGCATTGACCCCATCGGTCCGATATATTTCTGGCAGTGGATAGGCCGGTGGTGCACCCCATGATACGTACCATATGTCTTCGAGGGTCCAGCCGTTCGGTGGATTACAAGATGAACAGCCACTGTAGGGACACCCAGTGGGCTGATGTAACGCTGGGTCCTGCGTTGTTGACCCCAAGGGCAAGCGTGAGATGTGTTCCCGACGATGAGCATACGTAAAAACCCGACAAGAATCCACGCACTGCCTCTGAGATTGTGCGTGTTGTGGTGAAGTCACCACTGATCAGGAACTGCACACCATATTGGCCATTTTGATATGCGGGATAGCCAAAGTCCAAGATGATCGCAACATCCTGGCCAGCAGGGGTAGATTGACCACGCTGACAACCCATGTTATAGAAAGCACTCCAAGTGACCATATCTGAACGGCCTATGTAACGTGATATGGTAGCGACAGGTGGGAAGTTCTTGAAGACAAGAGGCAACCAGATACGAGGAGTCAAGTTAGTGCTTTGTCCTTCTATCGGTGAATCAAACATGGCAAGCTGTGATGGTTGGACATTGCCACTAAATAATCCTGCAGTCAATGCTACAATCACAAGAGCAACATGCCAGTTACGAAACTCAGTGAGAACATTGGTATGGCTCATGTATTAACCTCTCCGGGAGGACCTTGCCCAGCAGCAGGGCGCTTAGCCCTCCAGTTAGAAGAAGGGCCAGAAAACGTAGGGGAAATTTTCGCCGGATCGCGAGCGCAATCAGCATCCATCCCAGCCCCAAGCACAGGCCCAGGGCCAGCGCTCGCCGGGGATCCCATCCCTGGTAGATCCCCAGGGCCGTTCCCAGGCCAATTAGAGCCAGG